>NZ_JBMDKE010000030.1:0-83165 GCF_057809555.1 Niveispirillum sp. FG156
AGCCTGTGACCCCTGGGCCCCGGCCTTCGCCGGGGAGGCAGATTTTCTCAAGCTCCAGTAAATCTCAACAGCCTAGCGAAGCGCAATCCGCAGGCTTACCGGGGGTTCCGCGGATTACGCTTCGCTCATCTGTGCTACGGCTTGACCGGAAACCCCATCACGGTTATCCAAAACACGCTCTGGCGGAGCCGGCGGGTGCCTTGCACCCCGTAAACTAAGTGCCCCGGATCGGGTCGGGAACCCGTCATGGGAGCACTGAATTGATCGACCGCAGCCGCCAGATTGCCTTGTTCGACCGCTATGACCAGCCCGCCGTGAATATCGCGGCGGTGGCCGACTGCCCGGATTTTGTAACGCCGGCCAAGCAGGCGGGCGTCCCGCCCTTTGCCCGCGTGCTGCACGCCATCGGGCGGGCCAGCATGGATATCCCGCATATGCGCCTGCGCCTGCTGGAAAAGCGGGTCAGTGAGGTGAAGAACCTGACCATGTCCTATACGGTGATCGGGCGGGATCAGAACCTGAACTTCTCCACCATTCCGTATACGCCGGACTTTCAGGCGTTCCTGACGGCCTATCTGGCCGACCGGGAGATTGCCCGCAATGCCGTGGAGTTGCGGCTGACGCCGCTGACCAGCCGGGATTACATCTTCACCACCTGCCTGCCCTGGCTGCGCTTCACGTCGATCCAGCATCCGATGGCCCGGTTTGGCGATTGCTCCATCCCCAATATCGCCATCGGCAAGTTCGGCCACAGCCATGGCCGCGTGGATTTTCCCGTCGCGGTGCAGGCCCATCACGGCCTGATCGACGGGTTGCATATCGCCCAGTTCATCGCCCGGCTGGAGGAAGTGCTGGCCGAGGCCGTCAACGACCCGACCCGATAAACACGAGGTTGGGCGCTTACAATAGAGGATGTTCAGCATGAAGGACCGCCCCAACCGCCAGGGATTCGCGACCCGCGCCATCCATGCCGGCCAGCAGCCCGACCCCACGACCGGCGCCATCATGGTGCCGATCTATGCCACCAGCACGTTTGTGCAGGAAAGCCCCGGCGTTCATAAGGGCTATGAATATGCCCGCAGCCAGAACCCGACGCGCATGGCGTACGAGGCCTGCATCGCCGATCTGGAATCAGGATATCGCGGCTACGCCTTTGCCTCCGGTCTGGCGGCGGAAGCCACCATCCTGGAACTGTTGGATGCCGGCGCGCATGTCATCGCGTCGGATGATCTTTATGGCGGCACCTATCGCCTGCTGCACCGTGTGCGGTCGCGTACCGCCAACCTGTCGGTGACCACGGTCGACCTGTCCGACCTGGACGCGGTGAAGGCCGCCATCCGCCCGGAAACCCGTATGATCTGGGTGGAGACGCCGACCAACCCGCTGCTGAAGCTGGCGGATCTGGAGGCGCTGGCGCAACTGGCCAAGACGCATAACCTGATTTCCGTGGCCGACAATACCTTTGCCAGCCCGTGGATACAGCGACCGCTGGAGCAGGGTTTCGACATTGTCGTCCACTCGGCCACCAAGTACCTGAACGGCCATTCCGACATGGTGGGCGGCGTGGCCGTGGTGCGCGAAGCCGGTGAGATCGCCGACCGCATGGCCTTCCTGCACAATGCCGTGGGCGCCATCCAGGGGCCGTTCGACAGTTTCCTGGTGATGCGCAGCCTGAAGACCCTGGCGCTGCGCATGGAGCGCCATTGCCAGAATGCCGGCATTATCGCCGAATGGCTGGAAAAGCATCCGTCGGTGGCCAAGGTGCGCTACCCGTTCCTGCCCAGCCATGCCCAGCATGATCTGGCCCGGCGGCAGATGCGGGCCGGCGGCGGCATGGTGACCATCCACCTGAAAGGTGGGCTGGAACCCGCGCGCCGCATGCTGGAGCGGACGGAGCTGTTCAGCTTGGCCGAAAGCCTGGGCGGGGTGGAAAGCCTGATCGAACATCCGGCCATCATGACCCATGCCAGCATCCCAGCCGAACAGCGCGCCGCCATTGGCATTGATGACGGTCTGGTCCGCCTGTCGGTGGGGGTGGAGGATGTGAACGACCTGCTGGCCGATCTGGAACAGGCGTTGCGGTAAACGGGGATAAAGGCGGGGCGGGCGGATTTCCGCTTGCCCCGCCGCCGGTGATTGCCCAAATCTGGGATGTCGCCAGGGAGGGTGTCATGAGCCTCTATGAGAAGGATTTCTACGCCTGGGCCAACCAGCAGGCAGCCTTGCTGAAGAAAAATCGGTGGCTTGAGGCAGATGTTAACAATATTGTCGAATAGCTTGAAACTCTGGCGCGAGGCGAAAAGCGGCTGCTGACTGAGTTGTTGAAGCCTCTGGTGGCTTCTTTATTAGAATGGCAGCACCTGCCGGAAAATCGGGGGCATTCTAAGGCGCTTGAAATCACTCTTCTCCGTCTGAAATTCAGGAATTTTCTGGACGAAAGCCCGTCTCTGACCGCTGTCATGTCCGATATAATTGATCATGCTTATGAGATCGCAACGCTTTGGGTCGAGCGTGATGTCGGCCTGCCCGAATCCATTTTTCCCGCCACTTGCCCCTTCACCTATGACCAGATGGTCGATGACGGGTTCTGGCCGGAGTGATACTCACCCGATCAGGGTGGCCAAACGCGCCAGCACCTCATCCATCACCTCCGGTGGCACGCTTTCCAGCTTTTTCCCATGTCTGGCACCGATATCCAGGGCGCGCGGTTGATCACAGCGGATAATGCCCGTGGTCCGCGTTCCGGCACCGGCCAGCGATACGGCGAACCCCGCGATGCGGGTGAAGTTTCCGCCATTGGTGATGGGCAGGACAATCGGCGTTCGGGTCAGACGGTTGAAGGCGCCAGGGGAGATGATCAGGACCGGTCGCGTCCCCTGTTGTTCATGCCCGGCGGTTGGGTCCAGTGAAACCAGGAAGATATCGCCCCGTTCCATCAGGGCAGTTCTTCCCCGACAGGTGCGGCATCCAGCCATTCCCGCTCGCCCGTGTCGGCGGCAGCACCCTCGTCACATTGCGCCAGCAGTTCATCCAGGGTGTAACGTGGACGGGTCTGTGGTTCGACCACCAGCCGGCCATTATCCACAGCCAGTCCGACCCGTGCCCCCGCCGACAAATGCAGCATATCCAGCAGGGCCGGCGGCACCGCCAGCATCACGGACCCCCCCACCTTGCGCAGGCTTGTTGAATGCATCACGTCGCTCCAGCAGGTTATATTTTAGTATAACTGGAAGCGCTGGGGGTCGGCAAGCGAACCCACACGGCCATGTGCAAGGCCGGGGTGGAGCAGAACAAAAAAATGGCGCCCGGATTGGGGCCGGGCGCCAGTTGTTCAGCAATCCATACACATACCGCCTACATGGCGACTCACCATACCGGGTTCAGGGTCGGACTTCCCAAGCGAACTCGACATGGCAAGGGGTGTTCGGCATGGCGGCGATAGGGTTCATCTGCAGCCACGTCCAGAATTCCTTGAACGCCAGCTGGGGCCGGGCCTGTGCGTATGCACCCAGACGATCAGCGACCCGTTCGCTTAGCGTGCGCGTTACTTCCTCATAGGCGACTTCGGGTAGGCCGTGTGCAACCTGAATGTCGCCCGTGCGAGGGTCGGCAGCCCGGAAAGAGTGGGCGCCATCGCGAAACGCATATGCAACTCGGATCGGTTCGTCTTGATACATCCTGTCCGTCCTCCAGCGGAGTACGAAGTTTATGTACCAAATGCCGGCCTGGACGGAAAGGAAAAATCCATTGCACGATACGCAGTGCAGCAATCCGTCTTTTTGCGGGCTGTCCGCGCAACTGAATTTCCACGAACGTTCGTTTTAGTGATTGCGCGCGTTGCGGTCGACCACGGCGAAGAAGCCGGCGCTGCTCCAGGCGTTCATTGAGGGGCGCCACCCGCTTTTGGGTTGATAATGACCGCTTTCGAAATCCAGAACGACCGTGGTGCCGCTGCGCAACTGACCTTCACCGGCGCCATGGACATTCACGCCGCGGGCAAGAAGGGCGTGCACCAGACCGCCGGCCATGTTGCCGACCACGAGACGACCGTCAATGGTCGCCACCCAGATGAAGCGGTTGCCTGATTTGACCCGCCGGGTGAACAACTGCGGATCATCCTGATAGCAGATAATCGGATCTTCGCCCGCGTCCGCCCTCAAAACGTCCCAATTGCGCAGTTCCTGTGCGTACCGGGGCGCTCCATGGTTATGATAATCGCCTTCCCGGCTGTAGAGATACTCGTCCAGAGATTCGGCCCCTTCCGCCATACCTTCAGCCGCCGCCCGACCGAGATCGCCGAACATGTAGTCGCCGATACGGTTCCCCACCCAGCCGAGGCCCGCGCTGACACCGTTGTAAACGCCCCGAAGCAGGCCCATTCGCTGAATGGTTTGTCCGGGGGCAGGCGGGAAGTGGGGGGCGGAAGGCGGCGGGGCTGCCCTGTTCAGGCCAGCAGCGGCGCCTGCCGATTTGGCCTGACCGACCCGGACGGGCGCAACGGCGGCGCCAAACCGGGTGGGCGGGGGTGGGGGTGTGGCCTGCTTAGCGCGTGGCTGCACCGTGGGCGCGACCGGCAAGGTGCCGGGTATCTGGCCATTTCGCGTTAGGGGCGGGGCAAAACGCTTGGGCGGGTTGGCCATGGTTGCGTCACCGCAGTGGGGTTGCCGGCTTGGCAACCCCAGAAGCATATCCCTGATTTCAGTCTCAATCTATGACGATACGGGGTGCGGCCCGCCCGCTGCCGATGCTGATCTTGTCCCAGACACGGGCAGCGATGGAACGGTAGACCTTGGCATGCTCGCTGTCGGGCTGGGAGACAACGATGGGGTCGCCGCCGTCGCTGGTTTCGCGGATGGCGATATCCAGCGGCACCTCGCCCAGGAAATCGATCCCCAGCTTGTCGGCTTCCGCCCTGGCACCGCCATGGCTGAAAATATCGCTGCGGTGGCCGCAATTGGGACAGCAGAAATAGGACATGTTCTCCACGATGCCCAGGACGGGCACATCGACGCGGCGGAACATGTTCAGCCCCTTGCGCGCATCCAGCAGGGCAATGTCCTGGGGTGTGGAGACGATGACGGCGCCGGCCAGCGGCACATTCTGCGACAAGGACAGCTGCGCGTCGCCCGTACCTGGCGGCATGTCCACTACTAGGACGTCCAGTTCGCCCCAGGCGACATCGCGCAGCATCTGCTGAATGGCGCCCATCACCATGGGGCCGCGCCAGATCATCGGGGTTTCTTCGGCCACCAGGAAGCCCATGGACATGACCTTCACCCCATGGCGGACCAGGGGGCGCAGCACCTTGCCATCCACTGTTTCCGGCTTGCCCGACAGGCCCATCATGCGGGGCAGGGACGGGCCATAGATATCGGCATCCAGCAGCCCGACGCGCAACCCATTGGCCGCCATGCCCAGCGCCAGATTGACCGAGGTCGTGGATTTGCCGACCCCGCCCTTGCCCGACGCCACCGCGATGATGGCGCGCACGCCAGGCACGCCGATCTTGGCGGGCTTGGGCGGTGGGGCGGCAGCGGGGGCGGGGCCATGGCTGTGGCCTTTGTGATCATGACCCTTATGGTCATGGCCTTTATGATCGTGGCCGCCCCCCAGCTTGGGCGGGGCGCGATGGGCCGTCAGCATGGCGGTGACGGAGGTAACGCCGGGCAGGGCGTCCACGGCCTTTTCCGCCGCCTGACGCAAGGGTTCCAATGCCGCCCCGCGGCTTGGGTCCACCTCCAGCGCGAAGGCAACATTGCCGCCCTTCACCGTCAGGCCGGAAATCATGCCCAGTGACACGATGTCCGCACCCCGGTCGGGGTCCTTCACGGTGCCGAGTGCCTTCAGAACCTGTTCCTCGCTGACCACGGCCATGGTTGAAAACCCCGTTCTTTTCCCAATATCTGCGGTGACCGATGGCCCAAGGGCCTTGTCTCCGGTGCGCCGCGATATATAGGGTGGCGTATCACAGAGAGAAAGCGTCCTGTCCCTGGGGGCAGGCCTGTCGGTTTGGCAGTTACGTGGGTCCAATCACCAAAGGGTCGGCAATATGCCCTGGAACAATCAAGGTGGCGGCAATGGCGGTGGCCCCTGGGGTTCTCCCCCGGGTGGTGGCGGCAATGGCGGCGGTAACAATCCGTGGGGCCGTCCGCCCGGCGGTGGCGGCGGCGGGCAACCGCCCGGCGGCCCCGACCTGGAGGAACTGCTGCGCAAGGGGCAGGAGCGGTTCAAGAACCTGACGCCCGGCGGCCTGGGCGGCGGCAAGGGCATCGCGCTCGGGCTGGTCGCGCTGGGTTTACTGTGGGGCCTGTCGGGCATCTACCGCGTGCAGCCGGACGAGCAGGGCGTGGTTCGCCGATTCGGTGAATATGTCCGCACCGAACAGCCGGGCCTGCGTTATCACCTGCCGTCCCCCATCGAGATGGTGGACACGCCGAAGGTGACGCTGGTCAACCGGCTGGAGGTTGGCTACCGCTCCGGCACCGACAGCCGGCGTCCCGGCGGCGGCGACATTCTTGACGAAAGCCTGATGCTGACGGGCGACGAAAATATCATCGACATCGACTTCACGGTCCTGTGGGTGATCAAGGATGCCGGCAATTACCTGTTCAAGATCCGCGACCCGGCCAACACCGTTAAGATGGCCGCCGAAAGCGCCATGCGCGAGGTGATCGGCCGCACCGATATCCAGCCCGCCCTGACCGAGGCTCGCCAGGATATCGAACAGCAGACCAAGGCCCTGTTGCAGACCATGCTGGATGAATATCAGTCCGGTATCGAGATCACGCAGGTGCAGTTGCAGAAGGTGGACCCACCGGCCCCCGTGGTCGATGCCTTCAACGATGTGCAGCGCGCCCGCCAGGACCGCGAGCGTCTGCGCAACGAGGCTGAGGCTTACCGTAACGACATCATCCCCCGCGCCCGTGGTGAGGCCGAACAGCTGATCCAGCAGGCGTCTGCCTATCGTGAACAGGTGGTCAGCCTGGCGCAGGGTGATGCGCAGCGGTTTGCGCAGGTTCTGTCCGCCTATACCCAGGCGCCGGAAATCACGGCGCGGCGCATGTATCTGGAAACGATGCAGGAGGTGCTGAGCGGCACCAACAAGATCATCATCGATCAGGGCAAGGGCAGTGGTGTCGTGCCGTTCCTGCCGCTGAACGAGTTGACGAACCAGATCCGCCAACAGACGCCGGCCGCATCGGCCGCACCGCGCCAGTAAGGGGGACGGACCATGAGCACCAAACTTGTCGCTCTCGGCATTGTCGCCGCCGCATCGGCCATCCTGGCCTCGGCCTCCCTGTTCACCGTGAACCAGACGCAGCAGGCCCTGGTTCTGCAATTGGGTGAATGGAAGCGCACCATTCAGGAGCCGGGCCTGCATGCCAAGATACCGTTCGTGCAGAATGTGGTTCTGATCGATTCCCGCGTTATGGATGTCGATCCGCCCGTCGAACAGGTGATTCTGGCCGACCAGAAGCGCCTGCAAGTGGACGCGTTCGCCCGCTACCGCATTACCGAGCCGCTGAAGTTCTATACCTCGGTCGGCAATGAGAATGTGGCGGAGCAGCGTCTGGCCGCCACCGTCAATTCCGCCCTGCGCCGCGTGCTGGGTAATTCCACCCTGCTGGCCGTTCTGTCCAAGGAACGCGCCAAGGTGATGACGGACATCAAGGCACAGGTGAACCAGGAAGCCGCCCAGTTCGGTGTGGAGATCGTGGATGTCCGCATCCGCCGCGCCGACCTGCCGGAAGCTACCTCGCAGGCCGTGTATGAGCGTATGCGGTCGGAACGTGAGCGTGAAGCCCGCGAGGCCCGCGCCCAGGGTAACGAACAGGCCCAGCAGATCCGCAGCCGGGCCGAACGCGAACGCACCGTCATCCTGGCCGAAGCCCAGCGCGACAGCCAGGTCCTGCGCGGTGAGGGCGACAACCAGGCCATCCGCATCCTGGCCGAATCCGCGAACAAGAACCCGGATTTCTATTCCTTCTACCGTTCGCTGGACGCCTATAAGGCTTCCATGAAGGGCGATAACACGCAGATGGTCCTGTCACCGGACAGCGAGTTCTTCCGCTACTTCAACAGCACGGGCGGCGTGACCAGGCGGTGATGTGATCTGGTGAGGGCGTGAGGCAACGACTTCACGCCTTTTCAGCTTGTTGGAAAGAGGTTGCGCGCCTATATTCACCATTAGCTGGGAAGCGCTGACCAATATGCGGCGCGTTGGAGTCTATCCATCCTGGCTACCTTATTGAATTAGGCCGCCTTTGGGCGGCCTAATTTTTTCCAAGGGCCACACCGGATGCATTTATTGTATGTCGATGAGTCTGGTTCTGTCACTGATGCGCAGCAAACACATTTCGTCCTTACGGGTGTCGCTGTATTTGAGCGGAAAACCCATTGGGTTGAGCAGAAGCTGAACGAAGTGGCATCCAGATTCTCTACTGAGAATCCTTATGACATTGAGTTACATGGCTCGCCAATGCGATCAGGGCGTGAGGGCTGGAAGGCCTTCCGACTTGAGGATCGGCTCAATGCGATCCGTGATGCACTCAAGCTGGGTGTGGTCGATCACCATCCTGGTGGCGTCCGTCTGTTCGCTGCGGTGGTCCGTAAGCAGGCCTTGAGCGGTGAAGATCCTGTTGAACATGCGTTTGAGCAACTTGCCAGCAGGTTCGACCTATTTCTGATGCGCCGTCACAACAAGCACAATGATACGCAACGCGGTATCATGTTGTTTGACAAGTCCTCTACGGAACGACGAATTCAGACCCTAGCAAGAGAATTTAAGTATGGTGGTCATAAATGGGGGGCTACCCGAAACTATGCGGAAGTCCCGGTGTTTCTTGATTCCAAAGCATCACGTTTAGTGCAGCTGGCTGATTTGGTCGCCTATGCTATTTTCAGATATCATGAATATGGCGATTCCACATTCTACGATGTCATCAAGGACTGCTTCGATTCAGAGGGCGGTGTCCAACATGGACTTTATGTCATGGAATAGTCTTCTGCCTGAATTGAGGGTACAGTCTTGACCGATTTTCTGACCGCACTGGCCCTGGTCTTTGTGATCGAGGGGCTGCTCTATGCCGTTGCGCCCAATTCCATGCGGGACATGGCCCAGCGCATTACCGGCATGGAACCCGTCCTGCTGCGCCGGATCGGCCTGGGTGCCGCCATCCTGGGTGTCGTGGCCTTGGCAGCGATCCGGGGATAATTAAGGCCAAGCGGTTGGGTTTGTGCCCGTAGGTCAGGTCGAGGCTGAAGCCTCGCCCTGACAGCGAAGGATCGAAGGCCTGTTCTGTCAGGGCTCGCGCATCGCGCTCGACCTGACCTACGGCATTCTGCGGCACAAACCCGTTCCAAGGCCCCTTGGTGCCGCTTTTCGCACCCCCTACCATCCGCCTGTTACGAAGGAATGCTTCGCAAGGCGGTCTTTCACGCTATATTCGTTGGCTGTCGGTGCGCCCCTTTCGGGCCGGCGTGCCGATGCGTGCCCCGGGGTGTGGGCGCGGATGACCGGCCCCTGGAGATTGACGTGATCGACGCCTTCCGTTCCCGTTCCGCCCGCGCCACTGCCGGGGCCGCCGTCCGGGAAGGCCGCGTGGCCGGCCTCTTGTCGTTGCTGGCGGTGACCGCCGCCCTGATCTTCACCCCGCCGGCCCTGGCCCAGCGCGGCGCGCCCGACAGTTTCGCGCCGCTGGCCGAAAAGACACTGCCGTCGGTGGTCAATATCTCGACCAGCCAGACGATCCAGAACAAGCAGGGTGGCCGCGGTGCGGTGCCCCTGCCCGACTTTCCCCCCGGCTCGCCCATGGAAGAATTCTTCCGCGACTTCCTGGAACGCCAGCAGCAGGGCCAGCAAGGGGCACCGCGCAAGGCACAGTCGCTGGGGTCGGGCTTCATCATCGACGCCTCGGGTTACATCGTCACCAACAACCACGTGATTGAGGGTGCCGACGAGATCACCGTCATCTTCCAGGATGCCGACCAGACTGAACTGAAGGCCAAGCTGATCGGCACCGACAAGGAGACCGATCTGGCCCTGCTGAAGGTTGAGACCAAGCAGAAGCTGACGGCCCTGAAATGGGGCGACAGCGATGTGCTGAAGGTTGGTGACTGGGTGGTGGCCATCGGCAATCCGTTCGGCCTGGGTGGTACCGTCACCGCCGGCATCGTGTCGGCCCGCGCCCGCGATATCGGCGCCGGTCGCTTTGACGATTTCATCCAGACCGACGCCGCCATCAACCAGGGCAATTCCGGCGGTCCGCTGGTCAATCTGGCCGGCGACGTGGTCGGCATCAATTCGGCCATCTACAGCCGCACGGGCGGGTCGGTCGGTATCGGCTTTGCCATCCCGTCCAGCATGGCCCGGACCGTGATTGAGGAAATCCGCAAGGCCGGCAAGGTGCGCCGTGGCTGGCTGGGTGTGCAGATCCAGTCGGTGACCCCGGAAATCGCCGAAAGCATGGGTCTGGCCCATCACAAGGGCGCCCTGGTCGGCACCGTGACGGAGGGCAGCCCCGCCGCCGCCGCCGGGTTGAAGCCGGGCGACGTCATCCTGACCTTTGACGGCAAGGAAGTGGCCAATAACCGCACCCTGCCGCGCATGGTGGCCGGCACGCCGGTGGGCACCAAGGTCAATGTCGGCATTTCCCGCAAGGGCACGCCGGTGAATGTGACCGTTGCCCTGGCCGAGTTCCCCGAGGAACCCACCGCCGCCGAGGAAGAAGGTGCGGCGGAGGAACAGCCCCCCGGCAATGGTGCCGTTCAGCAGCAGGTGGATGCGCTGGGCCTCACCGTCTCCTCCATCACGCCGGAACTGCGCAAGCAGTTTGAGTTGGCCGAGGGGACCAAGGGCGTGGTCATCACCAAGGTGAACCCCAACGCCCCGCCGCAGTCGCGCCAGCTGCGCCCCGGCGACGTGGTGCTGGAAGTTAGCCAGCAGCCGGTAACCACCCCCGCCGAGGTGCAGGACCGCGTGGCCAAGGCCAAGACCGCTGGCCAGAAGGCCGTGCTGCTGCTGGTCGAACGCCGCGGCGAACAGACCTTCCTGGCCCTGTCGCTGGAAGGCGGGCAGTAGGTCAGGTCGGGGCGTAAGCCCCGCCCTGACAGATAAGGATTGAAAGCTTTTGCTGTCAGGGCGCGCCTGCGGCTTGACCTGACCTACGGCGTCTTAGCGTGTGGGTGTTTCATCGGTTCCGCTGATGGAACACCCGCCCTTGACACCCAACCCCATCATCCCGCACCTTCCCTCCCGTCCAAGGGGAACCCCGGCAAGGGGCTGAGACACCGCATGGACCGCCAGGATGGCGGCACCGGCGCGGGAACCCTTCGAACCTGATCCGGGTCGTACCGGCGTAGGGATGGAAGCATAGGGGCCCCGTTTGCCCCAACCGTGCCGCCGCACCCCGTGCGCAAACCCGGATCTCCACGAACAGGGAGGTCCAGATGCCAGATACCAACATTACCGATCCCGAATTCCGCGTGACCACCGGCCCGCTGCCGGCCAGTCGCAAGGTGCATGTCGCGGGGGAGCGTTTTCCCGACATTCGCGTGGCCATGCGCGAGATCGACCTGTCGCCCAGTGCCAATGAGCCGCCGGTGCGGGTCTATGATCCGTCCGGTCCCTATACCGACCCCGCCATTCGCACCGATATCCGTTTGGGCCTGCCCGAACTGCGCCGCACCTGGGTGACCGCGCGCGGTGATGTGGAGGCCTATGCGGGCCGCGACGTGAAGCCGGAAGATAATGGTCTGCGCGAGGGGCAGGAAAGCCCCGTGCCGCTGTTTGACCGGGCATCCCGCACGCCGTTGCGCGCCAAGGCCGGTGCCAATGTCAGCCAGCTTCACTATGCCCGCAAAGGCATCATCACGCCGGAAATGGAATATGTCGCCATCCGCGAGAATCTGGGCCGGGCGAAGCTGGCCGAACGGGCCGCGCGCGATGGCGAGGATTTCGGGGCGTCGATCCCCGATCATGTGACGCCGGAATTTGTGCGGGATGAGATTGCGCGGGGACGGGCCATCATCCCCAACAATATCAACCACCCGGAGACGGAGCCGATGATCATCGGCCGGAACTTCCTGGTGAAGATCAACGCCAATATCGGCAATTCGGCGGTGACCTCGTCCGTCGCGGATGAGGTGGATAAGCTGGTCTGGGCCATCCGCTGGGGTGCCGATACGGTGATGGACCTGTCCACGGGCCGCAATATCCACACGATCCGCGAATGGATCATCCGCAATTCGCCGGTCCCCATCGGCACCGTGCCCATCTATCAGGCGCTGGAAAAGGTGGGGGGCAAGGCGGAGGACCTGACCTGGGAACTGTTCCGGGACACGCTGATCGAACAGGCCGAACAGGGGGTGGATTATTTCACCATCCATGCGGGCGTGCGGCTGGCCCATATCCCGCTGACGGCCAAACGGGTGACGGGGATCGTCAGCCGCGGCGGCTCCATCATGGCGAAATGGTGCCTGGCCCATCACAAGGAAAACTTCCTCTACACGCATTTCAATGAGATCTGCGAGATCATGAAGGCATACGATATCGCCTTCTCCCTGGGCGACGGTCTGCGCCCCGGCAGCATTGCCGATGCCAATGACGCGGCGCAGTTCGCGGAGATGGACACGCTGGGCGAGCTAACCCAGATCGCCTGGAAACATGATGTGCAGGTGATGATCGAGGGGCCGGGCCATGTGCCCATGCACAAGATCAAGGCCAATATGGACAAGCAGCTGAAGGTCTGTGGCGAGGCGCCATTCTACACGCTGGGGCCGCTGACCACCGATATCGCACCGGGATACGACCACATCACCAGCGGCATTGGTGCGGCCATGATCGGCTGGTTCGGCACCTCCATGCTCTGCTACGTCACGCCCAAGGAACATCTGGGTCTGCCTGACCGCGACGATGTGAAGGTGGGCGTGATCACCTACAAGCTGGCCGCCCACGCCGCCGATCTGGCCAAGGGCCATCCAGGCGCACAGGAACGCGATGACGCGTTAAGCCGGGCGCGGTTCGAGTTCCGCTGGCGCGACCAGTTTAACCTGTCGCTGGACCCGGAGACGGCGGAGAAATATCACGACCAGACCCTGCCCGCCGAAGGGGCCAAGCTGGCGCATTTCTGCTCCATGTGCGGGCCGAAATTCTGCTCCATGAAGATCACGCAGGAAGTACGCGATTACGCGGCGGCGCAGGAGGGGATGGCGGCCATGTCGGCAACCTTCAAGGAGAAGGGCGGGCAGGTGTACCTGTCAGACAGGCCGGTGCCGGAGGATCATCACTGAGGACGTGTTGCCCTCACCCTCCCGTCGGCTGACGCCGCCGGGCCCCTCCCTCTCCCACCTTCGTGGGCGAGGGGCGGAACCTATTTCAGCCCCTCGCCCGCTTGCGGGAGAGGGAGGGGCCCAAGCCTGTTAGGGCTTGGGAGGGTGAGGGTGTAACGCCCGTCATGCAAAAAGCCCCCGTCCGCATCGCGAACGGGGGCCTTTCCTCTGGCCGTTCGGGGCCGGAAATGCCGTCAGGCGCGGGCCAGGCGGTCCATTTCCTCCTTCACGCGCAATTTCTCCATTTTCAGGCGGGTCAGGGTCGTTGTGTCGGGCATGGGACGGCGCGCTTCCATGCGCACCTCCCGATCCAGGTTCTCGTGCTTCGTACGCAGCGATTCAACACGCTCGGGGAACAACATACGGCCTCTCCTTCTTGAACGATGGAACAACGGACCTGTCTGGTTGTTGGGACCTGAAACGCGGCTTGACCTTTCCTGAGGGACAAAACATGGGTCACGATCCTGACATGGAATCGTAACCTGCGGCTCTATGCATATGGATAGGGTGTCGGGGTTTTTCGAGGGGCGGATTAGCCACCCTGGACGAAAACCATCGGGGGCGCTACATCACCTCCATGGCAGATATCCTCCCACAGCCGGCCGGTTCTTCCGGTCCTGACCAGTACCCGGCATCCACGCCGCCCCGACGCATGATTGTCGGGATCAGCGGGGCGTCGGGCATTGTTTACGGCATACGCCTGCTTGAAACGTTACGCCGGGTGGGCATCGAATCCCACCTCGTAATGAGCAGGTCTGCCGAGGTGACCTCTGCACACGAGTCGGGGCTGAAAGTTGCCGACATTCGCGCGCTGGCCGATGTCAGCTATTCCATCACCGATATCGGGGCCGCCATATCGTCGGGCAGCTTCCGCACCATGGGTATGATCGTGGCACCTTGTTCGGTGCGGTCCCTGTCGGAGATTGCGTCGGGGGTCACCAGTTCGCTGCTGACGCGTGCCGCCGATGTCGTGCTGAAGGAGCGCCGGCGGCTGGTGCTGATGCTGCGCGAGACGCCGCTGCATCTGGGCCATATCCGCTCCATGGCGGCGGTGACGGAGATGGGGGCCATCGTCTATCCGCCCGTCCCCGCCTTCTATGCCAATCCGCAAAGCCTGGATGACATGGTCGACCATACCATCGGGCGCGTGCTCGACCTGTTCGATATCGACACGGGCCGGGTGCGGCGCTGGGGGGAGGGGGGCTGACCACCCACCCTTCACTTCCGCTGTCCTCCTGCCTACATTGGCATTGTCCTCCGTGAAGGCCTTTCCATGTCCAGCCACGCCCATCACCATCATGACCATGCCGTCCGCCATGACCACGGCTCGTGCGTCAAGGATGCGCTGGCGCGGGCCGATGCGCTCTGTACCGAACGCGGCGTGCGCCTGACGGCGCAGCGGGCGCGGGTTCTGGAACTGGTCTGGTCCAGCCACAAGCCGCGCGGCGCCTATGCCATCCTGGAAGACCTGTCGGCGGACGGAAAGCGGGTGGCGCCGCTGACCGTCTATCGCGCCCTGGATTTCCTGCTGGAACAGGGGCTGATCCACCGTATCGAAAGCCAGAATGCCTTTGTCGGCTGTCCCGATCCGGGCACGGCGCATACGGGGCAGTTCCTGGTCTGCTCCTGCTGCGGCAATGCCACCGAACTGACCGACCGCGGCATCGCGGCTGCCATCGCCGACAGTGCGGCGGCACAGGGTTTCACGGTACAGCGGCAGACCGTTGAAGTAACGGGCATCTGCCCCGACTGCCGCGACCATTGACGATTGGGGTGTTGGTCCCCCACATGTCCGTTTAAGTAACCGACCTTTCTCTGCCCGAGGAATCCTCCCTTGTCCACGCAACAGACCCCGCCCAGCCCGCCGCCCCGCCTGCCCATTTCCGTCCTGACCGGGTTTTTGGGCAGCGGCAAGACCACGCTGCTGTCGCGCCTGATCCGCGACCCGGCCATGGTGCGCACCGCCGTCGTCATCAATGAATTTGGTGAGGTCGGGCTGGACCATCTGCTGGTGGAACAGTCGGACGAGAATATGGTGCTGATGGATAGCGGCTGCCTGTGCTGCACCATCCGTTCCGATCTGGCCGAGACCCTGCGCGACCTCTATATGAAGCGCATGCGCGGCGAGATTCCGGAATTCGACCGCGTGGTGATCGAGACGACGGGGCTGGCCGATCCCGCCCCCATCCTGCACACGCTGATGACCGATCCGCTGATCGCGTCCCGCTTCCGTCTGGACGGGGTGGTCACCACCATCGACAGCGTCCATGGCATGGGCCAGTTGGACGAGCATGAGGAAAGCCTGAAGCAGGCGGCTGTGGCCGACCGTGTGGTCCTGACCAAGACCGATCTGGCCGAGCCGGCCACGGTGGAGGCCCTGCGCCGCCGCCTGCATGACCTGAACCCCGGCGCGGTGCATGTCGACGCGCAGAAGGATCAGGGCTTGCCGGTCCTGCTGTTCGATGCGGGCCTGTACAATCCCAACACCAAGTCGCTGGATGTGCAGCGCTGGCTGAAGGCGGAGGCGTATGAGGGCGGTCATGATGATCACCATGATCATGACCACGGCCATTGCGACCACGACCATGGCCATTGCACCCATGATCATCATGATCACGGGCACGGCCATGAGCATCACGCCCATGACCATGGGCACGACCATCATGATCATGACCATAGCCATTGCGACCATGATCACGGCCATTGCGATCACGACCATGGGCATGGCCACGACCATCACCACCATGACGTCAACCGTCACAATGACAAGATCTCGTCCTTCGTGATCCGGTCGGAAAAGCCGCTGCCCTGGGACGGTCTGGTGACCTTCTTCGAGACGGTGGCCAAGGCGCAGGGCGACAATATCCTGCGCGTGAAGGGCCTGCTGAATGTCGAGGAGGCGGAGCGCCCCATCGTCATCCATGGTGTGCAGCACCTGTTCCACCCGCCGGTCCAGCTTGACGCCTGGCCGACCGCCGACCAGAGCACCCGCATCGTCTTCATCGTCAAGGATTTGAAGCGCGAGACGGTGCAGGAACTGTTCGACAGTGTGGTGAACGCCAAGGCGGCGTGAGTGTAGGTTTTCGTTAAAGCGTGGTACCCCTCACCCTCCCATTGGCTGGCGCCAATGGGCCCCTCCCTCTCCCACGTTCGTGGGCGAGGGGCGGGACTTTGGCGTTGAGCAAAACTTCGCCCCTCGCCCGCTTGCGGGAGAGGGAGGGGTCCAAGCCTGTCAGGGCTTGGGAGGGTGAGGGTACGCCGTCACCATCCCACATACCCCATCGCCCAGAGCCACCCGACGGCCAGCAGCAGCGACACCAGCGTCATCGGCACCCCACACCGTGCGTGTTCCCAGAAGCCCAGGGTCACGCCGCTGGCCGCCGCGCGTTCCACCACGATCAGGTTGGCGAGGCTGCCCAGCAGCAGCAGGTTGCCCGACAGGGTGGATAGGACGGCGAGCGCGTACAGCGCGCCTTCCGGCGGGCTGGGCCAGACCTGCATCAGCAGCAGCACCGCCGGCACATTGCCGATGGTATTGCTGGCCGCCAGCGACAGGGGTGCCAGCACCGACAGCCGGTCGATGGGCCAGCCGCTGTTGGCCAGCGCCGCCACCATCTCCCCCGGCAGGCCGGTGCGGGCCAGGGCCGCCGTGACCACGAACAGGGCCGCGAACAGCACCAGCAGGTGCCAGTCGACCAGCCCCAGCATGCGCCGGCTGGCGAACCGGCGGCTGATCAGCATGGCGGCGGCCACGGCCAGAACCCCTTCTTCCTGTGGTAGTGGAGTCGCGAAGAAGATCAGCAGCGCCAGGGTGGCCAGCAGCGCCTTCTTCAGATGCCACAGGTCCAGGTCGGGCGGGGCCAGCGGCAGGGGGCTGGCATCGGGCATTTCCAGCCGCCCGCGCCAGACAAGGGCGACGGTGGCGAAGACGCAGCCCATGCCCAGCAGGGCCGGCACGAAGCAGGCCGCCAGGAAGGGCCAGAAATCCAGATGGCCCAGCTGTCCGATCAGGATGTTCTGCGGATTGCCGATGATGGTGGCCGCCGATCCGGCATTGGCGGCGCCGGCCAGCGCGATCAGGTAGGGCCGCGCATCCAGCCCCCGCGCCAGCAGCCCCGCGCAGAGCAGCGGCGTCATGGCAAAGACCACCACATCATTGGCCAGCACCGCCGACAAGCCGCCACCAACCGTCACCACCAGGGCCAGCAGCGCCACGGGGCTGTACGCCGCCTGCGCCAGCCGGACGGCGCACCAGCCATAGAAACCCGCCAGTTCGAACTGTGCCGACAGGATCATCAGGCCCAGCAGAATGAACAGGGTCGGGTAATCGATGGCGGCACCCAGCGCATCCCCCGGCATGGCACCGGCCAGCGCCAGAATGACGGCGCCCAGCAGGGCGATGCCGGTCCGGTCGATCTGCAATCCGGGGAACCGGCCCACGGCCATGCCCAGATAGACCAGCACGAAGATGGTGAGGATCAGGATGGTCATGGGCGCCGGTGGGGATGGGGGGACGGTCCCCTTGGCGTACAACGCCGGGACCGGCGGGGCCATGGGAATTTCGGTTGGGAAAATAGTTAGGTACTTTCCAAACTATTCCCTTGTGGTCATGTCTGCGCCCTGATAGTTAGGTTCATGCCTAACATTCAAACCGACCCGATACAGCTTGACCGGATGTTCCACGCCCTGGCTGATCCGTCGCGCCGCGCGGTGCTGGAACGGCTGGCCGAGGGGCCGGCCAGTGTGGGGGAGTTGGCAAAGCCGCTGCCCATGGCCCTGCCCAGCCTGATGCAGCATCTGCGGCTGCTGGAGGATTGCGGCCTGATCCAGACGGAAAAGGTGGGGCGTGTACGCACCTGCCGGCTGCAACCCCACGCGATGGACGCAGCAGGCGAATGGATCGCGCGGCAGCGGGCCGTCTGGGAGGCCCGGTTCGACCGGCTGGACGCCTATCTGCAGATATTGAAACAACAGGAGGAAGCAACCCATGACGACCCCACCGCCCGTTGACCGCAGCATGGTGATCACCCGCACGCTGAACGCACCGCGCCCGATGGTGTGGAAGGTGCTGACCGACCCGAAGCATATCCCCCTGTTTTGGGGCCCCAACGGCTTTTCCACCACGGTGCACGAGATGGATGTGCGGCCGGGCGGTACCTGGCGCTACACGATGCATGGATGGGGTCAGGATTTCGAGAACTGGATTCGCTATCGCAAGGTCGAGGCGCCGGCCCTGCTGGAGTACGAGCATGGCGGCGACGATCCCGACCATTGCCTGTTCGATGCCTCCATCCGGCTGGAGGAGGTGGGGGCGGACAAGACCAGAGTGACCCTGACCATGGTCTGCCCCACCGTGGAGTCGCTGGAGGAAAAGCGCAAGTTCGGGGCGGAGGCCGGCGGCCATCAGACGCTGGAACGTCTGGAACGCCAGGTGCTGGTCGCCGACCGCGATCTGGGCATCACGCGCATCCTGGACGTGCCGCGCGATCTGGTCTGGAAGGCCTGGACCAGCCCGGAACATCTGAAGCAATGGTGGTGCCCGCGCCCCTGGCAGACGGTGGAGGTTCGCATGGACCTACGGCCCGGCGGGGAATTCTATACCCGCATGGAGGGGCCGGATGGCGGCGTGTCGGACAATCCCGGCATCTTCCTGCTGATCGAAGAGGGCAAGCGTCTGGTCTTCACCAACATGATGGCGCCGGAATTCCGGCCCGTGACGCCGGGCTTCGTCGCCTTCACCGCCGATATCCGTTTTGAGGATCATCTCGGTGGCACACGCTACACCGCGCGCGCCATGCACCAGACGCCCGAAGGTGCGGCCAGCCACGCCGAGATGGGCTTCTATGATGGCTGGTCGACCGTGGTGGATCAGCTTGTGGAGGCGGCGAAGGGCTGGAAGGCGTAAGGCGGAGGTTAAGCCGCCACCACGATCCCATCGACCGCCGGCAGGTTCAGCATGTCCAGCGTCACTCCCTCGCGCGCGGCAAAGGCGCCGGGGAAACGCTGGGCGGCCTCCCGCTCGATAGCGGCCATGGCGGCGTCATCATGGTCGGGGTCGTGGTGGAACAGGCACAGGCGCTTGGCACCCGCCGCCTCCATCAGCTTCACGCCCTCATTCCAGGTCGAATGGCCCCAGCCGACACGGGTGGCGTATTCCGCCTCCGTGTAGGTCGTGTCATAGACGACGACGTCCGCACCCTCGATCAGGCGCAGGATATTCTGGTCCAGTTGCCCCGGCACATGTTCGGTGTCGGTGACATAGCAGAAGGACTTGCCCGCATATTCGATACGGTAGCCGACGGCCCCGCCGGGATGGTTCAGCTCACCTGTCTTCACCACCAGACCGGGGGCGAGGTCCAGCTGGTCACCGGCATGCAGGTTCTGAAAGCCGATCTTGGCGCGCATGGTGGTCAGCGGCACCGGGAACAGCGGCTTTTCCATGCAGGTGGTCAGCACCTCCCCGATGCAGGAACAGCCCGACAGGTCGCGGGCAAAGATATCCAGGCTGAAATCCGGGCAATATCCCGGTTCGAAGAAGGGGAAGCCGTTGATATGGTCCCAATGGGCGTGGCTGAGCAGCAGGGTGGCGTTGCGGATATTGTCGCGCAGGAAATGCTTGCCCATCGGGCGCAGGCCCGTACCGGCATCCAGCACCAGCGTGCGGCCACCCACGGTGACCTCGATGCAGCTGGTATTGCCGCCATAGGTCAGATGCGAGGCGAAGGCACAGGGAAAGGTCCCGCGCACGCCCCAGAACTTAACCTTGAACTCCATGACACGCCCCTGGGGCCGGGCGATGCCCGGCCGATTGCCCCCGGTTACCAGCGGACACATTCCGCCAGACGCCCCGAAGGTTCCACAAAAATAAATGCGACCGTGCCGATGTTCCTGTGACGAGGCACACAGGCGCAGTCACGATTCTGTCATGGCGGGCGTGCATCGGGATAGGTTGGAAAGCGCCGTGGCAATGTTCAGGGTGTTTCCCGTGCTGACGGAAACGCCTCGGCGGCGACTGCCGCCGCGCGGCAAGTGCCGCGTAAAGCCAAGCCGCGGATGCGGCGCCGGCGCTTGAGGAACTGAAAAAGGTGCTATCGCCGGATACGATGGTCCAGACGCTCATCCTCCAGGCCGGCCGGTTCCTGATGGATGGCGAATTCGGCACTGGGGAAGGCGGCGCGCAGCTCCCGCTCGATCTCGTCGGTGATGTCGTGCGCTTGGGCCAGCGTCAAATGCGGGTCCAGTTCCAGGTGGAATTCGATATGCTGGCCGATGCCGGTGGACCGGGTGCGCAGATCGTGGATGCCGCGAGTCTGGCCGTGGGCGCGGACCACTTCCTTCACGCGCGCCCGGTCGCCATCGGGCAATTCACGGTCCATCAGCACGCCCAGCGCGTCGCGCACGATGCGGCTGGCGCCCCAGACCAGGAAGGCGGCGATGCCCAGCGCGAAGATCGGATCCCAATAGGGCCAGCCGGTCCAGGCCGTCAGGCCCAGGGCCGCGATGACGGCGGAATTCATCAGCAGATCGCCGCTGTAATGCATGCTGTCGGCGGCAATCGCCATGGATTTCGTGCGCCGGATCACCCAGCGCTGCACCAGCAGCAGCAGGCCCGTCATCACGATGGCGAAAACCATGGTGGCGATGCCCAGTTCGGCATTCTCCACCGGGCGCGGCTCCGCCAGCCGGCCCACACCTTCATAGCCCAGGAACACGCCCGACCCGGCCACGAACGCCGCCTGGGCCAGGGCCGCCAGCGGTTCGGCCTTGCCATGGCCGAAACGGTGGGTCGTGTCGGGCGCGCGCAGTGCCTGCGCCACGCCCAGCAGCGTGACGATGGAGGCCAGCAGATCGACCGAGCTGTCCATCAGGGAGGACAGGATGGCGACGGCACCCGTTGCCATGTAGGAGGCCAGCTTGGCCATAATCAGGATCAGGGCGACGGTCACGCTGGCATAGGTTGCCCACCGCCGATACTTGTCCGTCGCGTCAGCCGTATCCGCCACCATGCACCTTCACATCAGGGATAAAGCCGGCCCTTTTCCCATTCCCCCTCACCCTCGCGGGTGAACAGGATACGGTCGTGAAGCCGGTATTCGCGATCCTGCCAGAATTCGATGCGGTCGGGAACGACGCGGAAGCCGGTCCAGTGCGGGGGGCGCGGCACTTCGCCGCCATCGAACCGCGCCTCGGTATCGGCCACGGCCTGTTCCAGGGTGGCGCGGCTGTCCAGCGGGCGCGACTGCTGGCTGGCCCAGGCGCCGATGCGGCTGCCGCGCGGGCGGCTGGCGAAATAGGCATCGGCCTCTGCGTCCGTCACCCGCTCCACCGGCCCTTCGATCCGCACCTGACGGCGCAGCGATTTCCAATGGAAGGTCAGGGCGGCGAAATGGGTGGCGTCCAGCTGGTCGCCCTTACGGCTCTGTGTGTTGGTGTAGAAGGTGAAACCCCGGTCATCCAGGCCCTTCAGCAGCAGGATGCGCACCGACGGGCGGCCATTGGCGCCGACGGTGGCCACTGACATGGCGTTGGGATCATTGATCTCCGCCGTCTCGGCCTCGGCGAACCACGCCCGGAACTGCGCGATAGGATCGGTGGCGTTTTCCAGCGTCATGGCTTGATCTTCGTCATAGTTGCGCCCGAATTCATCACGAAGATAAGGAGCATGGGTTGTTTGTCCATGCCGTCCCCCGCATGGCACCCGTCCGCAGGCGGAAACGCCCGACGGCGAATGGTTCGGGGGCAAAGCATGATCCGAGAAAGGTTCTGAAAAATGATTCGCAAGATCGTTGTCGCCACCGCCCTGGTGGCCCTGCTGGCCGGGTGTCAGACCACGGGCGGCAACAAGCAGACCGGTGGCGCCGTGATCGGCGGCCTGATGGGCGGTCTGGCCGGCAGCCAGATCGGTGGCGGTTCGGGCAAGCTGTGGGCGACCGGCGCCGGTGCGGTGCTGGGTGCGCTGATCGGTTCGGAAGTGGGCGCCTCGCTGGACAAGGCTGACCGCGCCGCCCTGGAACGCAACACCTACGCGTCCTTCAACGCACCGATGAATCAGCCCATCGTCTGGGATAACCCCAATAACAGCAACCGCGTCATCGTGACGCCCACCAATGAGGGCCGTCAGGCCGGCACCAACGCCTATTGCCGCGAATACCAGCAGACGATCATCGTCGGCGGCCGCAGCGAGCAGGCCTATGGCCGCGCCTGCCAGCAGCCGGACGGTTCCTGGAAGATCGTCAGCTGACGCTTGCTTGCCGGCAGGACAGATGATCACCCCCGTGTCAGGGTTTACCCCCTGGCGCGGGGTTTTTTATACGCATGCGCTGGCTGCTTCCTGTCGGCCATGCTTGACCGGGGGCTGATGGGGCGTAGGATGCGGCAGGTTTTCACTTTTTCTGCCTGCTGGTGACCATGCGCGATCCCTACCTTGTCCTCGGCCTGACGCGGAGTGCCTCTGCCGATGACATCAAGCAGGCCTTTCGCGGGCTGGCCAAGCAGTACCATCCCGACCTGAACCCTGGCCGTCCCGACATTGAGCAGAAGTTCAAAGAGGTCAACGCCGCATACTCCCTGCTGTCCGACCCGGACAAGCGGGTGCGGTTCGACAAGGGCGAGATCGATGCCAACGGCGCCGAACGGCCCGACCGGACCTTCCGCCGCGCCTGGGGTGCTGGGCCGGGTGCCGGACGCGGGGCCGGATTCGGGGCACGCGGTCCCGGCGGCGGGGCCAAGCCGGGTGCCGGTGGTGCCGATGCGGGCGACGATCCCTTTGCCGATGATTTCTTCAACGATATTTTCGGGGCGACCAAGCGGCGTTACTCCGCCGGGCCCGGTGCGGGCGTCAAGGCCAAGGGCAGCGACGTCAATTATTCGGTCAGCGTCAGCTTTGCCGATGCCTGCCTGGGGTCCAAGCGTCGCCTGACCCTGTCCACGGGCAAGACCATTGATGTCAACATCCCCCCCGGCACGCGCGATCAGACCAAGCTGCGCCTGAAGGGGCAGGGTCTGGCGGGGCTGGGCGGTGCCGGTGCGGGCGACGCGATTGTCGAGGTACTGGTGGACCCCCACCCGCTCTTCACCCGCAAGGATGACGACATCCATCTGGATGTGCCGGTGACATTGCAGGAAGCGGTCCTGGGGGCGGCCATCAAGGTGCCGACCCTGGACGGGCAGGTGGCCGTGAAGGTGCCCGCCGGCGCCAATAGCGGCACCATCCTGCGTCTGAAGGGTAAGGGCATCCCCAATGCCGACCGCAAGGTGACGGGCGATCTTTATGTGAAGCTGATGGTGATGCTGCCGGAAAAGCCGGATGCCGAGCTGTCCAGCTTCATCGAGCGCTGGTCCAAGGGCAAGGATTATGACGTGCGGCGCAAGCTGGGTGTGTGACGGCGTAGCGCGGATTAGCGAAGCGTAATCCGCGGGCTGACGGTGCCTGTGTCCCCGCGGATTACGCTTCGCTAATCCGCGCTACGAACCGTCCACGACCTTACTTATTGTCTTCCTTGGCCTTTTCCACGGCGGCATCGGCCTTGTCGCGCAGGTCGTCCACGGCGTCGCTGGCCTTGTCGCGGGCATCTTCCAGCTTGTCGGCGGCCTTTTCGGCGGCATCATCGATCTTCTCGCCTGCGCGTTCCGCCGGGCCCTTATTGTCGCAGGCCGTCAGGGCCAGCGGGGCGGCCAGCAGCAAGGCGGCCAGGGTACCGTGGCGCAGAAGGTTCATCCCCATGATTTCTCTCCATCCATTTGCGTCTTTCGACCACCCCTGATGGGTGGCCTTCGGCGATAGAACACCCGAAGGGGGCGGAAGGTTCCAGACCCCCTTGGCGATGGCCGTCCGCGATCTAGCTCCTGTTGCCCGTGAAAGATAGGACGGAACAGCGGCATGGCATCCCCCATCATCATTATTGGTGCTACCGGCGGCACTGGTCAGGCCCTGGCCCGGCGGCTGGCGGCCAAGGGCCATGCCCTGCATCTGGTGGCGCGCGATGCCGTGCGGGTGGAGGATCTGGCCCAGAATCTGGGTGCCAGCCATGCCGTCGCCGATGTGACGGCAGAAGATGCGCTGGCCGATGCCGTGGCGCTGGGCGACCAGGGCGACGGCATCGCGGGGCTGGCCTATTGCGTCGGGTCCATCGTGATCAAGCCCTTGAAGGCGACGCGCAGTGCCGATTTCCTGACGGCCTTCAACCTGAACCTGCTGGGTGCGGCCACGGCCCTGCGCGCGGCGGAGAAGGGGCTGAAGGCGGCCAAGGGCTCGGTCGTTCTGTTCTCCACCGTGGCGGTTGAACAGGGCTTTACCAACCATGCCGTCATCGCGGCGGCCAAGGGCGCGGTGGCGGGGCTAGGCCGGGCCATGGCGGCGGAATGGGCGCCGCATGTGCGCGTCAACGTCATCGCCCCGTCCCTGACCCGCACGCCGCTGGCGGCACCGCTGCTGTCCTCCGAACAGATGGCGCAGGGGATTGCCGCCATGCACCCGCTGGCAAGGTTGGGGGAGGCCGATGATCTGGCCGCCATGGCGGATTTTCTGCTGTCGCCGGATGCCGGATGGATCACGGGGCAGGTTCTGGCCGTTGATGGGGGACGTAGTACACTCCGCACCAAGGGATAGGAGACGAACATGCATCGCCGCCACCTGATCCTTTCCGCCCCGCTGGCGCTGGGCCTTGGGCTGCTCCTGCCGCGCCGGTCGGCGGCGTTCATCCTGCCGGAAACGGACGCCATCTCCTTTTCCGTGTTTCGCAAGAATGACAGCCCCATGGGCTATCACCGGATGCGCTTCACGCGCGATGGTGACCGGCTGATCATGGAAAAGGAGATCAGCCTGGAGGTGTCGCTGGCCTTCGTCACCGCCTATCGCTACCGCCACCGCAACCGGGAGGTCTGGGAGGCGGGGCGGCTGATCGAGATTGAGACCCGCACCGATGATGATGGCGACGATTACTGGCTGCGCGCCAAGGCCGGGCCGGACGGATTGATGGTGGAAGGCAGCGGTGGGTCCTATCTGGCCCCCGCCGACATCATCCCCACCAGCTATTGGAACAACGCCATCACCAGCGCGACCCAGCTTCTGGACACCCAACGCGGTCTGATCATGGATGTGCGGATGGAGGATAAGGGACAGGAGACCTTGACCACCCAGTCCGGGCCGATGCAGGCCCGCCACCATACCATCAACATCCTGACCAACCCGCCCGGCAAGACCAACCAGATCGACCTTTGGTACGACGAAACCGGCCAATGGGTGGGGCTGGCGTTTGAGGCGAAGGGACAGAAAATCACCTACATCCTGGATAGCGTTCCCGTGCCGCCGCAGCCCGCCCCGCAATCGGCCTCTGCCCCATGAGCGGTGCTGTCCGTCTGGTGCTGGGCGATCAGCTGTCGCGCAATCTGGCGTCCTTGCGCGGGTTGGATAAGGCCCAAGATGTTGTTCTGTTGGCAGAGGTGATGGCGGAGGCCACCTATGTTCCCCATCACCCGCAGAAGATTGCCTTTCTGTTCAGCGCCATGCGCCACTTCGCCGAGGAGTTGCGGGCGGACGGCATCCTGGTCGATTACATCCGCCTGGATGATTCGGACAATAGCGGCACCCTGGGCGGTGAACTGTCGCGCGCCATTGCCCGGCATGGGGCCGCCCGCGCCATTGTCACCTTTCCCGGTGAATGGCGCGTCTGGAAACAGATGCGGCAATGGCAGCAGGATTTCAGCGTCCCGGTGGAGGTGAAGGAGGATGACCGTTTCTTCTGCCCCATCGCGCGGTTCCGATCCTGGGCCGATGGGCGCAAGCAATTGCGCATGGAGTTCTTTTACCGGGAGATGCGGCGGGATTACAAAATCCTGCTGACGCCGGATGGGCAACCGGAAGGCGGGCAGTGGAATTTCGATGCGGAAAACCGCAAATCCCTGCCCAAGGGCGTGAAAATCCCGCCCCCCTATCGCGAAGAACCCGATGCCATAACGGCGGAGGTGCTGGCCCTGGTGGCGGACCGCTTCGCCGGCCATTTCGGCAGGCTGGACGGGTTCTTCTATGCCGTCACGGCGGCGGGGGCGGAACGGGCGCTGGACCATTTCATCCGCCATTGCCTGCCTTTGTTCGGGGATTATCAGGATGCAATGGCGATGGGGCAGGAGACCCTGTTCCATTCCATCCTGTCGCCCTACATCAATGCCGGCCTTCTGGACCCGCGCCGCGTGGTGGATGCCGCCGAGGCCGCGTGGCGGCAGGGGCGGGCGCCGTTGAACGCGGTAGAGGGGTTTATCCGGCAGATCCTGGGCTGGCGCGAATATGTACGCGGTATCTACTGGCTGAAAATGCCGGGATATGCCGACACCAACGCGCTCAACGCCCATCGACCGCTGCCCGATTTCTATTGGACCGGGCGCACCGACATGAATTGTCTGGCGCAGGTGATCGGGCAGACAGAGCGGCTGGCCTATGCCCACCATATCCAGCGCCTGATGGTGACCGGCAATTTCGCCCTGTTGCTGGGCGTGGAACCGGCGCAGATTGAGGAATGGTATCTGGCTGTCTATGCCGATGCCTATGATTGGGTGGAACTGCCCAATGTGCATGGCATGGTGATGCATGCCGATGGCGGCTATCTGGGCAGCAAACCCTATGCCGCCAGCGGCAAATATATCCAACGCATGTCGGATTACTGCACCCGATGCCGCTATGATGTGAAGGAAACCATTGGCCCCACCGCCTGCCCCTTCAACGCGCTCTATTGGAACTTCCTGATGGAGAATGAGGGCAAGCTGCGCGGCAATCCCAGGATGGGGCTGGTCTATAAGGGCCTGGACGCGATGGAACCGGCCAAGCGCGATGCCATCCGGGATCAGGCCGGGCGGTTCATCGCGGGGCTGGTGCCAGCATATCCGGCCACAGGAACGGAGAGATCATGACCAGTCTGCAAACCCCCACCCAAGCCGATGGTTTTGCCTGGGTTACCGGTGCGTCTTCGGGCATTGGGGAGCATGTGGCGCTGGCGCTGGCGGCGGAAGGCTGGACCGTGCTTGCCAGTGCGCGGCGCGTGGAGCCGTTGGTGGAGCTGGCGGCGCGGGCGGTGGGGCCGGGGCGGATTGTGCCGGTACCGCTGGATATCACGGATGTCGATGGGGTGAAGGCGGCGCTGGCGGCGCATGGGCCTATCGCGCTGGCCGTGCTGAATGCCGGGACGTATCAGCCGGATGCGGCCAAGGACCTGGACCCCGCCACCTTTGCCCGCACCATTGATGTCAACCTGATCGGTACCGTGAACTGTCTGGCTGCCATCCTGCCCGACATGATCGACCGGGGGCGGGGGCAGGTGGCGGTGGTGTCCTCTGTGGCGGGTTATCGCGGCCTGCCGCGGTCCCTGGCCTATGGTGCGTCCAAGGCGGCGTTGAACAATATGGCGGAAAGCCTGAAGCTGGATGTGGAGCGGTACGGCATCAAGGTGCAACTGGTCTGCCCCGGCTTCATCAAAACGCCGCTCACCGACAAGAACGACTTTCCCATGCCCTTCCTGATGCCGGTGGAGAAGGCGGCGGCGCGGTTGGTGGCGGGGCTTAAAGGCAACGGGTTCCAGATAACGTTCCCGCGTCGCTTTACGTGGCCGCTTCTGCTGTTGCGCCGTTTTCCCGATGCGCTGTATTTCATGATGGTCCGTGGAACCGTGCCGAAATAAGCGCCGGGAATGGACCCTCAGGAAACGGCTTGGATCAGGGTTGGCATGGGATCGGTGAATGGACAGGTTCCGGTGGATCAGGCGCTGGCCGCCTATATCCGCTTTTATCAGGAACTGCGGCCCGACAATCTGGCGCGGCTGGACCGGCTGGCCGTGCCGGACGTGCATTTCAAGGACCCGTTCAATGATTTCCGGTCGCGCGACCGGATGAAGGCCGTGTTCACGGCCATGTTCGATGTGCTGGAACAGCCGCGTTTCATCGTGCGCGACCATGCCGTGTCGGAACAGACGGCTTACCTGCGCTGGGGATTCGTCTTCCGCCGCAAGGGGCAGCCGCGCCCCAGCACGATTGAGGGCATGTCGGAGGTGCGGTTCGATCTGGCGGGACAGGTGACCAGCCATATCGACCATTGGGATGCCGCCGAGCAGTTTTATGAAAAGCTGCCCGTGCTGGGCTGGGTGCTGCGCAAGATCAAGGCCTATATGGCGCATTAGCGCTTGTCCCGGGACGGGCGACGGCATACCTCCCTATGCCGCACCCGCGAAACTGCCCCCGAGCCGCCGCCATGAGCCTCCCCATCGTCCGCACCGTCGCCGGTCTGCGTGCCCAGGTGTCCGCATGGCGGCAGGCCGGCCTACGCACCGCCCTAGTCCCCACCATGGGCGCCCTGCATGACGGGCACCTGACCCTGGTGCGACGCGGGCGCGAACTGGCCGATCGGGTGGTGGCGACGGTGTTCGTGAACCCCACGCAGTTCGGCCCGAATGAGGATTTCAGCCGCTATCCGCGTGATGAGGCCGGCGAC
This sequence comes from Niveispirillum sp. FG156, assembly GCF_057809555.1. Classification (NCBI taxonomy): domain Bacteria; kingdom Pseudomonadati; phylum Pseudomonadota; class Alphaproteobacteria; order Rhodospirillales; family Azospirillaceae; genus Niveispirillum; species Niveispirillum sp. FG156. The sequence goes on from NZ_JBMDKE010000030.1 coordinate 28,802, forward strand.
GCCGCTAAGCTGGCCGGTGCCGGCTGCGACCTGCTTTTCGCGCCCACGGTCGATGTGATGTATCCGGCGGGTTTTAGCACCAGCATCGATGTCGGCCCCGTCACCAGCCGTTGGGAAGGGGCCTTCCGCCCCGGCCATTTCCAGGGTGTGGCGACGGTCGTGACCAAGCTGCTGTTGCAGGCCGGGGCCGATGTCGCCTGTTTCGGGGAAAAGGATTACCAGCAGCTCTGCACCATCCGCCAGCTGGCCCGCGACCTTGATATCCCGGTGCAGATTGAGGGCGTGCCGACGGTGCGGGAGGCGGATGGACTGGCCCTGTCATCGCGCAACGCCTATCTGTCGCCCGAACAGAGGCAGGTGGCGGGACAGTTGAACCGCGTGATGCGCCACGCCATCGCCCGGCTGCATGCCGGTGAGGCGGTGGAACCCGTCCTGTCGGCGGGCACACAGTCCCTGCTGGATGCCGGCTTCACGGCGGTCGATTACCTTGCCTTGGTCGACGCCCTGACCCTGGAGCCTCTGCTGGCGCCCGCCCCTGGCCGCCTGATCTGCACCGCCCGGCTGGGCGGGGTGCGGCTGCTGGACAATATGGCGGTGTGAGGCTTTGCAGTCTGATAGGGGCTGGGATGGCTGTGATCGTAGCGCGGATTAGGCGCAAGCCGTAATCCGCGGGTAACCCCGGCGTCGGCCCGCGGATTACGCTTCGCTAATCCGCGCTACGGATCACATCAGCGGTCGCGATTGCGTGCCGCCTGATCACCTCTATTCCTTACCACACGCCAATGTTCGGCATGCTGGTCCAGGGTTCTGCCGGGGGCAGGGAGCCGCCCTTCTGCAACAGCTCGATCGAGATATTGTCGGGCGAGCGGACGAAGGCCATGCGGCCATCGCGCGGTGGGCGGTTGATGGTCACACCCTTGTCCATCAGCGACTGGCAGGTGGCGTAGATGTCATCCACCTCAAACGCCAGATGGCCGAAATTGCGCCCGCCCGTATAGACCTCCGGGTCCCAGTTATAGGTCAGCTCCACCTGCGCATCCGGCGTCTCATCGGCGGCCAGGAAGATCAGGGTGAAGCGGCCCGCCTGGTTTTCCATGCGACGCAGTTCCTTCAGGCCCAGCTTGTTGCAGTAGAAATCCAGCGACTGCTCCAGGTCGGTCACACGGACCATGGTATGCAGGTATTTCATCGTTTTTTATCCAGGGGTTGGCAGAAATCCGATCCCCCTAACATGGGGCATCGGCGGGCAATATCACAGCCCCGGCATGCAATTGTTCCCCAGCGCCCCCGCATAATCGCCATGAAAGTTCGATTGCAATGCAGCATGATCCGTGTTGGCATGGATGTTAGCGGTGTCACGCAATAAACTTCACCAATATTTCCGGTCCACCCCCGACGGGAGGGGGGACGGTGCCGGTGGGGATATGGATGACGAATGATCCGGTCGTTCATCTGTGGGTCCTGACCGCGACGGCCCTGGTCTTCGCGATGCAGTTGGGATTCTGCCTGCTGGAGGTCGGGTTCGTCCGGGCCAAGAACTCCATCAATGTCGCCATCAAGAATGTGATGGATTTCTGCATTGCCGGCTTCCTGTTCTGGCTGTTCGGCTATGCCATCATGTTCGGACCCAGCTGGCTGGGCGTCATTGGTACGGGCGGCTTCATGCCCGACCATCTGGATGCCGCCAGCCCGCTTGTGTTCATCCTGTTTCAGATCATGTTCTGCGGCACGGCCACCACCATCGTCTCGGGCGCGGTCGCCGAACGCATGGGCTATGGCAGCTATATCGTCGTCTCGGCCCTGCTATCGGCCCTGATCTACCCGATTTTCGGGCATTGGGCCTGGGGCGGCATGGCGGGACCGGAAAGCCAGGGCTGGCTGTCGGCCTTGGGCTTCATCGATTTCGCCGGTTCCACCGTGGTGCATTCGGTGGGGGGCTGGCTGTCGCTGGCCGCCGTGCTGGTCATCGGGCCGCGCACGGGGCGGTTTGATCCCGGCGTGCGCGCGCTGGGCAGCAACAACCTGACCATGGCGGCGTCGGGCGTGCTGGTCCTGTGGTTTGGCTGGCTGGGCTTCAATGGCGGTTCGGTGCTGGGCGATCTGGACAAGGCGCCGGGGGTTCTGCTGAACACCGTGGTCGCGGGCTGTGCCGGTGGCCTGACGGGGCATTTCGTCTCCGTGCTGATGGAGCCGAAACCGCGCGTCGAACATTTCCTCAACGGCATTCTGGGCGGACTGGTCGGCATCACGGCCTGTGCGCTGGTGGTGGGGACCGGGTCGGCGGCCATCATCGGGGCCGTGGCCGGGGTCATCGTCATTGCCGGCGGCGTGCTGCTGGACCGGTTGAAGATCGATGATGCCGTGGGGGCCGTGCCGGTGCATCTGTTCGCCGGCATCTGGGGCACCTTGTGCGTGGCCCTGTTCGGGGATGTCGCCCTGTTCGGCACGGGCCTGTCGCGGTGGCAGCAGCTGGGCGTGCAGTTGACGGGTGTGGCGGCCTGCGGCGTCTTCACCTTTGGCAGCGGTTATATCCTGCTGCGGGTCATCAACCGCATCTTCCCGCTGCGCATTGATGTGGAGGCGGAACGTCTGGGCCTGAACGTGGCCGAACATGGCGCCACATCCCCCATGCTGGATCTGGCCGCCGAGATGGAGCGCCACCGCCAGGAGGGCAAGTTCGACCGGCCCGTGCATGTGGAACCGCAATCGGATGTGGAACTGATCGCCGCCCAGTATAACCGCGTCATCGACCGGGTGACGTCGGAGATCCAGCGCCATTCCCTGCTGCTGGAGGAACTGGGCAAGGCCAAGGTGGAGGCGGAGAATTCCAACCTCGCCAAATCGCAGTTCCTGGCCACCATGAGCCATGAGTTGCGCACGCCGCTGAACGCCGTCATCGGCTTTTCACAGCTGATCGCCGATCAGGCCTATGGCGCCATCGATCAACATTATGTGGAACATGCCCGCGACATCCATGATGGCGGCAAGCATCTGCTGGCGCTGGTCAATGATGTGCTGGATTTCTCGCGGCTGGAGGCCGGCAAGTTCCAGTTGAATGAACAGCCGCTGGATCTGGCCCGCGTCCTGCGCGGCGTCCATCGCCTGATGCAGCCCTTGGCCGAAAGCGGCAGCATGGGCCTGATCCTGGATGTCTCCCCCGACCTGCCGGCCTTGCAGGCCGATGAACGTGCCATCCGGCAGATCCTGATCAATCTGGTCGGCAATGCGGTCAAGTTCACGCCGGCGGGCGGCAAGGTGAAGCTGTCGGCCAGTTTCGAACCCGACCGCCGCCTCTGCCTGACGGTATCGGATACGGGGATCGGCATGGACCCGTCCATGGTCTCCAAGGCGCTGGAACCCTTCACACAGCTTGAAGGCGGGCTGGCCAAGGGCCATGGCGGGTCGGGCCTTGGCCTGTCGCTGGTCAATGCCCTGGTGCGTCTGCACGACGGGACGCTGGTCATCCAGACGGCACCGGCCAAGGGCACCAGCGTCCATATCCGCTTCCCCATCGCCCGCACCATTGAACGGGCGGCGGAGAAGGACCGGCGGACGGGGTAGGGTCAGGCAGCAGGAAATACGCCGCTCCACCCATCGTCATCCCGGCGCAAGCCGGGAGCAAGCGTAAAGCGGCGTCTGCCGCGAGTTGAGCTATATCGGCGCTGACCGCGCCTCACGCTGGGTCCCGACTTGCGTCGGGATGACGATGTTAAGTGCTTATCCCCGGTCCACTCGCGCCGCATAGCATCCGCGCCGGGCCAGATGCACATGCAGATACGCCACCTCCGGGCGGGCCAGATACTGACGGAACAAGGCATCGGCGTCCTTGCCATCGACCACATCGGCATCGACGATCATGTCATCACCGTCATAGGCGCGGATGGACAGGATGCGCTTGGCCATCATCAACGGCACTTCACCCTTCGCCACCGCCGTGTCGGCATGGCCTTCGGTGACGAAGATCGGCCCCTTGGCGCGGTAGGGGGTGTGGGCCGGTTGATGCTGATAGGACAGCAGCAGGACATCGGTGCCCGCCGGCACATCGGCCAGCGTGACGCGGCAGGGGTACAGCCCATCCTGCGGCGCCGTCATGCGCCGGATGCCGCGTTGGGCCAGCGCCTGATCGTCCAAACCGAACAGGGGGGCAAAGGACGCGGATTGCAGGCCGCTGACAATATAGGACATGGGGGACGCTCCATCGTGTCGGGATGACGCGACGATGGCAGGCCAGGACCGCAGCGGCGACCCGGTTCTTGCGATGTAGCGCGGATTAGGCGCAGCCCTAATCCGCGGAGCCACGTTGACGGAAAATCCCGCGGATTACGGCTACGTCTAATCCGCTCTACGCCTCACAGCAGCCAGCGCCCCTCGGCCCAGCGCAGGGCCCACAGCGCGGTGCGGCCCAGCATCCAGCGTCGGCCCCAGGCGGCCAGCGCCTCACCATTGCCCAGGTCGAAGAACAGGGGCGGTTTGCGCGCCGACGCCCGGCGCGGCACCAGATCGGCGGCGATGGCCGTCAGATTATCGGTCAGCGTGCCCCAGCCCGGATGGCGCCCGCCATCTGCGCTGACCGCCTCTCCACCCGCCAGCACATGTTCCAGCCCGCCGACAAACAGCTTGGCATCACAGCGCAGACGCTCATCGGCATCGACATCCAGCCCGCTGGTTTTCAGCCAGGCCGGCCCGGCCCCGCCCGTGGCATTGAGGAACAGGTCGAAGGCGATACGGTCACCATTGACCAGCACCGCCTCATTCCCCTCCACCTGCGCCACGGGTGCCTTTTCAATCAGGATGGCGCCATGGGCCGACAGGATTTCGGCCAGTTTCACGCCCGCCGGTCCCGGTAATCCCGTCAGGATCAGGCCGCGCATCAGCAGGGTGACGGCCACATGCCCGCCCAGCATGGCGGCAAGATTGATGATCGACAGGGCGATGCGCACCGCCTCTACCCCGCCGCCGGCAATGGTCAGGGCGACGACGCGGCCCGGATGCTGCTCAAACCGCGCCTCCAGGGCCGAACGCAGGTCCAGCAGGCGTGACAGGGGGCGGGTGGCGAAGCAGCGGGCATGGCCTTGGCTACCGGGCAGGGGCCGGGTGCCCGCATCGGGCGCGATGGAAAGCAGGTCGAAGGGAACAGGTTCCCCCTCATGCCGATGCACCAGCCCGGCCTTCAGGTCCAGGCCCAGAACGGCATCATCGATGAAACCGATACCCGCATCCCGCGCTAGGGCGCCGGCATCCAGGCGGGCGGTTGCGGGATCGATCCGCCCGGCCAGCAGGGCCGGCACGGCCTCTGCCCAAACCTGCGGCGCAGGGGACAGCAGCGTGGTCTTATGCCCAGCCCGGCCCAGAGCGGACAGGCGTTTCAGCAAAGGCGGGCGTGCATGACCGCCGCCCAGAAGCAGGATACGCTGTGGCCTGCTCAACCGGCGGCCTTTGTGGCCACGGCACCCTCGGCCGGGTCGCGCAGCACATAGCCGCGGCCCCACACCGTTTCGATATAATTGTCGCCCTCTGTGGCATTGGTCAGCTTCTTGCGCAGCTTGCAGACGAAGACGTCGATGATCTTCAGCTCCGGTTCATCCATGCCGCCATAGAGATGGTTCAAGAACATCTCCTTGGTCAGGGTCGTGCCCTTGCGCAGGGACAGCAGCTCCAGAATGCCATATTCCTTGCCGGTCAGGTGCAGGGGCGCCCCCTCCACCGTGGCCGTCTTGGCATCCAGGTTCACGGTCAGCTTGCCGGTGCGGATGATGCTTTCCGAATGGCCCTTGGACCGGCGGATGATGGCCTGTACACGCGCGATCAGCTCGCGCTTGTCGAACGGTTTGGTCAGGTAATCATCGGCGCCGAAGCCCAGGCCCTTGATCTTGTTGTCCAGGTCGGACAGGCCCGACAGGATCAGGATGGGGGTGTTGACCCGCGAGGCGCGCAGGCGGCGCAGCACCTCGTACCCGTCCATGTCGGGCAGCATCAGATCCAGGATGATGATATCGTAGTCGTAGAGTTTACCGATCTCCAGCCCGTCCTCACCCAGGCTGGTGGCGTCCACGATGTACCCGCCTTCGGCGGACAGCATCAGCTGGATGCTTTTCTGCATCGCGGCATCGTCTTCAACCAGCAGGACGCGCATGATGGTTTCCTCGGGGGCAAGAGTGGGTATAACCCATCTACGGCAGATAGGTTAACAGAGCCTCTACGGATATGCTATCCGACCAATGGTTTTGCCAGGGGTCATAGGCTGTTCATTCGTATGTGTCCTTCCATGTCGTTGCGGGTTTGCCAAAGACCAGGGGCGTTCCATGCTTGATCACGATCAGTTGGTGCAAGAGATCAACGCCTTGCCGACCTATGCCGTTTTTGGCCGCGTCACCTCGGTGCTTGGCATGATGGTCGAGGTCGGGGGCGTGGAACGGCGCCTGTCCATCGGCGGTCGCTGCCGCGTCATCACGCGCGGGGGTAAACCTGTCCCGTGCGAGGTGGTGGGCTTTCGCGGAGGACGCGCATTGCTGATGCCGTTCGGCACGCTGGACGATATTGGCCTGGGCTGCCGGGCGGAGGTGGCGGAGGGACAGGCCTCCATCTATCCGACGCAGGCCTGGCTGGGCCGGGTCATCAACGCCCTGGGACAGCCCATCGACGGCAAGGGCCCCCTGCCCACCGGGGAGGTGCCCTATCTGATCAAGGCGGGTCCACCCCCCGCTCACACCCGAAAGCGGGTGGGGGGGAAGATGGATCTGGGCGTGAAATCCATCAATACCTTCCTGTCCTGCTGCCGGGGGCAGCGTATGGGCATCTTCGCCGGGTCGGGCGTGGGCAAGTCCGTGCTGATGTCCATGCTGGCCAAGTACACGGAGGCCAATGTCAGCGTCATCGGCCTAATCGGTGAGCGCGGGCGCGAGGTGCAGGAATTCCTGGAACATGATCTGGGGCCCGAAGGTATCGCCCGCTCCGTCGTCGTCGTGGCGACGTCGGACGAGCCGCCTTTGATGCGCCGTCAGGCCGCCTATCTGACCTTCGCCGTGTCGGAGTTTTTCCGCGATCAGGAACAGGATGTGCTGTGCCTGATGGACAGCGTGACCCGATTCGCCATGGCCCAGCGTGAGATCGGCCTGTCCGCCGGTGAGCCGCCAACCACCAAGGGCTATCCCCCCACCGTGTTCGCCGAACTGCCGCGCCTGCTGGAACGCGCCGGGCCGGGCACAGGCGTGGGCACGATCAGCGGCCTGTTCACGGTGCTGGTCGAAGGCGGCGACATGGAAGAACCCATCGCCGACGCGGTGCGCGGTATTCTGGACGGCCATATCGTGATGGAACGAAAGATTGGCGAGCGTGGGCGCTATCCCGCCATCAATATCCTGCGTTCGGTCAGCCGTACCATGCCGGGCTGCAACACGCCCGAACAGAACGCCCTGGTCGGCAAGGCGCGGCGCCTGATGTCGGCCTATTCCGACATGGAGGAGATGATCCGCCTGGGCGCCTATCGCAAGGGCAGCGACGCGCAGGTGGATGAGGCCATCCATTACAATCCCGCCATCGAGGCCTTTCTACGCCAGAACAAGGGGGACCGCAGCACCCTTGACCAGGGCTATGCCGAACTGGCGGCCATCCTTGGCGGGGCCAGCGGATGAAGGACCTCAAACCCCTGATCCGCCTGAACCAGCGCGAGGTGGACCAGCGCCGCCGCGTGCTGGTCCAGCTACAGGAAAGCCAGGACCGGCTGGTGGCGGAGCGGGAGCAGTTCGAACAACAGGTGATCGTGGAGCGCGATCTGGCCGCCACCGACCTGATGCTGGCCAAATCCTACCCGGCCTTTGCAAGGCGGGTGGAGATGCTGCGCGATGAGTATGAACGCCGGGCCGCCACCTTGCGCCTGGAACTGGAGCGGGCGGAGGAAGCCCTGGCCGAGGCGTTCCGCGAACAGAAGAAGTTCGAGCAGGTGCAAGAACAGCGCGACCTTGCCGCCAAGGAAGCCCGCCGCTACCGCGAAACCCAGATGTTCGACGAGGTCGCCTCCATCCGCTTTTCCCGGCAGCAGGGGGCAGAGGGCGAGGGCGAGGGGTGATCAGCGGGCGGGCGTTTTGATAGGCGCCAGCCTTGCGGCCTCACGCAAGGCTGCATTCATCCGGGACTGCCACCCATCGCCACTCGACCGGAAATGATCGATCACATCCTGGTCCAGGCGGAGTGATACCAGCGCCTTGGTCGGCGCCTTCTGCGGTCCCCGCCGCCGCAATAGCTGGCCTGCCACCTCTTCCCCCAGCAGACGGGGAAGCACTTCGGCCCCCGGTCTGGCGCGGGCAAAGAAATCCTCATCCAACTCAGGCGATATCTCGTCCGTCAGTTCAGGGTTGGGTTTCGGCATAGCGAGCACACTCCCGCTCATTGGCGCGGCGAAGGCTGATGACGCGCAGCATCCGCCCCCGCATGGTGAAAACAAGCACATGCAGCCGGTCACCAATAAATCCCAGGGCCTGGAAACGCGGTTCCCCATATTCCCGTCGGTCATCGGCGGCGGTCAATGCCGTAGCGAAGTCAAAGTCTGCGGCTAGGGCAAAGGAAATGCCGCGTTCGGCGATGTTCCTTTGATCCTTGGCCGGGTCAAATTCGATCTCCATGGCAGATCGTATCTACAAAAAGAGGGCCGGACAAGACAGATTGTATCTACAAATTAAGATGCGGTCGTTCACCGCATCTTCGCCAGGCACTCCACCTCCAGCAGCGCGCCGAGCGCCAGGCCGTTGGTGCCGAAGGCGGAGCGGGCGGGGAGGCGGTCGGGCTTGAAATAGGTGACGTAGATCTTGTTGAAGTCGCCCCATTGCTTCATGTCCGCCATCATGACGGTGCATTTGAAGACATGGTCCATGGTCAGGCCGCGTTTTTCCACGGCGGCCTTGATATTCTCCATCACCTGCCGGCCCTGCGCCGCCATGCCATCGGGCAGTTTCAGGTTGGCATCGGTGCCCAGCTGTCCCGACAGGTAAAGCACCCCATCCACCTCCACCGATTCGGAGAAGGGGGCACCGGGGAAGGATTTATGGAAGACCATGTCATCGGCCAGGGCCGGGCCTGTGGAAATCCCGGCCAGCAGCAGGCCGACGGCAAGTGCATGCTTCATCATCGCGGTTCCCCTTCAACCCCAGACATCGCGCGCAAAGCGCAGGAAATTACGGCCCAGGATCTTTTCCACCTGTCCGGTTTTCAGCCCCTTGGTCAGCAGCAGATCGGCCAGTTTCTGGAACTGTCCCGGCCCGCGCAAATCCATGATGAAGGGGGTGGTGGTCGCACTTTCGCCCGCCGCCGCAATGCCCAGCTTCACCCGCTGCTCATTCTCCTTCCGCAGCTCCTCCATATAGGCGTCCATATCGTCATAGGAGGTGACGTAGCCGTCGGTGCCGATGCCGACATGATCCTCCCCCGCCACCTTCACGGCATGCAGGATATGGCTGGCGACATCATCGGCGGTGGCGATGCGGCCCTTGGCCAGGAAGGGCATGAAATAGATGCCGACAAAGCCGCCCTTGTCGGCGATGCCGCGCATTTCGGCGTCCGTCTTGTTGCGCCCCAGATCGGTGATGGCGCGGCAGCCGGTATGGTTGACCGACAAGGGCTGCGTCGCCGCCTTGATCGCGTCCAGGCAGGTCTGGCGGTTGGAATGGGACAGGTCGACCATGACCCTGTTCGCCTCGATCCGGGCCATCACCTCCCGCCCGAAATCGGTCAGTCCCTGATCCTCGGGCATCAGGCTGCCGGAACCCAGATCGTTCTGGACATTGTAGGTCAGCTGCATGACCCGCACGCCCATATCGGCGAAGATATCGACGCGGCTCGCGTCCTTGCCGAACATGGTGGCGTTCTGGAACCCCATGATGATGCCGATCTTGCCCTCGGCCCGCGCGCGCTCAATTTCGCCCGCGGTCAGGATCAAGGACAGATCACGCGGCTGGTTGCGGATTTGCAGCAGGGTGGAGGCCGTCTCCCGCACGCTGAATTCAAACGGCTCCCCCGGACCCGCGACCCAGCCGATGGTGCTGTTGACCACATGCAGGCCCGACCGGCGGGCATCGTCCAGCGCGCGCTGATCAATGCGCAGCTTTTCCGCCCGTGAGGCGCCGTCCCCCGGCTTCACATTGGGATTGCCCAGCCCGCCCAGGGCATTGATGACCAGCATGTCGCGGATGCTGCTGGCACCCGCCGGGCCGGGGATGGCGGTGGCGGCCTGTACGGCGGCGGGCAGCAGGGCCGCTGCGGCCCCGGTCAGCAGCAGATGGCGTCGGGCAATCTCAGTCATCCTGGGGCATCTCCTGTGCGGTGATGGGGCGAAAGGCGGTGCGGTCAAGGCGCGTGCCGCGCTTCACCGTGAAACGGATGGAGGTCAGGTTAGCCAGATCGGCCAGCGGGTCCTTCGCCAGCACCACGAAATTGGCAAGCTTGCCGGCCTCCACGCTGCCCATCTCTGCCTCCTGGCCCAGGACGCGGGCACCGTCCAGCGTGGCGGCGCGGATCACCTCCGCCGTGCCCATGCCCGCCTTTGTGTGCAGCAGGGTAAGCTCATCATACAGGGCGGGCCAGGGATGGGCGGCGGGGGGCACGCCGTCGGTGCCGGTGACGATGGTGACGCCTTCGCGCCGCGCCTGCGCCGTCAGGGCTGCCGCCACCTCCAGGGTGCAATGGGGCCGTGGCTTCATGTCGGGCTTGGCGGCCAGACGCCTGTCATATTCCTGATAGACGCGCAGGGTGGCGTCCAGAATGATGCCGCGCTTGGCCATGTCCCGGAACAGGGCCGCCATCTCTGGATTGTCGCCGCCCTTCAGCCGGTCGATCTCCACCAGACGCCGGTCCTTGTAGGTCAGGGGCCGGGGGTTGGAGATGTGGTAGGCGAGGTAGCAGGTGTGGGAAATGCTGTCGACGCCGGCGGCCACCACATCGGCGGGCGGGGTGGGGAACACCATGCCATGGGCCCAGACGCGCAGGCCCTGGCGGTGCGCCTCTGCCGTGATGGCCCGGACATCCTGGGGCCGCAGATTGTCATACAGCTTGACGGCGATGGCCGAGGTGCCACGCGCCAGGGTCACGGCTTCCGCCAGGTTGGTGGCGTCATCCACCGCGCGCATCCAGGGCACGGTGCCGGGCTTTACCCCCTCCGCCGCTGCCGCTGTGCGCGGATCATCGAAGAAATCGGGACCCGCAAACAGGGCGGCGGCCCAGATGTCCGGCCCCGGCACCTCGCCCACGCGCGTGGCGCGGGCATATTCATTGATGGCGCGCAGATCGTCGGCCATGTCGCGCACCGCCGTGACGCCGCCAAAGACATCGCGGCGCATCTGTGCCTCCGCCTGCACCCGGTTGGGCGGTGTCGCCATATGCTGATGGCTGTCGATCAGGCCGGGGATCAGATATTGGCCGGTCAGATCGATCAGGGTGGCGCCTGTGCGGCTGGCCTCATCCAACTGCGCCAGGGGCAGCACCTTGGCGATCCGCTCCCCTTCCGTGATCACCGCCATGCCGGGCTGTGCCGGCCCGCCGCGCCCGTCGATCAGGGTGACGCCGGCATAGATTACCCGCGCGCCCTTTTCCGCCGGGGCAAAGGGCCGCTCCATGGCGCCCGGCGGGGCATGGGCCAGGGCGGGAGACAGAAGTGACGCCGCCAGCAGCAGGCCGAGGGCCGTGCGGGTCATTCCTGGCCGCACGGTTCCGTGAAATCCCATCATGCCCCCGTTTCCCCTCTCTGTTCAGCGTTCCAGTGCCGGGCTCAATTCCGGCCAGCCGCGTTTGCGTACCATCGGCATGAAGGTGGCGCTGACGGGGACCAGCAGGCCGCCCTCCAGGCGCAGCGCCCATTTGCGCCCGTCGCGCCGTTCCAGGCCGCGCACGGCCCGGCCCGCCACCCAGTAACCGCGATGCACCTGTTCGCCATCCAGCGGCGACAATTCGGCCAGCGCGTCGCGCAGCCGGTACAGGACCAGCGGCTTTCGCCCATCGGCCAGATGCAGGCGCAGATAATGATCCTCTGCCTCCACCGCCATCACCTGTGCCGGGTCCGACACGCCGGCCCGCAGCAGCAGGCCGCCGCTGGGTGGATCGATGGGCAGGGCTGGTGCTGTCACTGCCATGTCTGCCGCGGCAGCGGTCACAGCCGCCGTCATCTCCGGCGTGCCGGTCATCTGATGCCGGCGCATGCCCCAGCGTGCCGCCTCGATCCCGGCACAGATGATCAGGCCCAGGGCCACCGCCGAGCCATAAAGCGGCAGATATGCTGGCGCTGGGCCGCCAACAAACCCGTTGGCAACCTGCACCTCAAACGGCAGGGTCAGGTGCAGAATGAACACCGACAGAACGCCCATCAGCGCCATGTCGCGTTCCCGCCAGCCAACCAGCGGCCCGGTGAGGCGGAACCATACCCACCATTTCAGGCAACTGACCGCCATCAGCCCCAGCCAGTAGGGCAGGCGTTCCTGGAACGGAATGCGGATCGTTCCGAACGGCCCCATGATGGTGAGGGCGACCGATACGATCAACCACATCAACAACATGCCGAGGACGCTGGGCGGGCTTTTCATGGGGCGGCTTGGAACAGTGATGGTGAGGGCAGGATAGTGGAAGGGCGGCAGGGGTGCCACCCTGAAGGGTGCCTTCGCGGTGCCAATCCGTTACAGGGGTTTACGCCCACCCCCGGTTCCCGGCACACTCCGCGCCGTTTGGGTTCTGACGGTGCGGAAGGTGCGGTATGACGGCTGAGCGTTGGCAATTCTGGATCGACCGGGGCGGCACCTTTACCGACATCGTGGCCCGCCGCCCGGATGGCCGCCTGCTGACCCATAAGCTTCTGTCGGAAAACCCCGAACGCTACCCTGACGCGGCGGTGCAGGGCATCCGCGACCTGCTGGGCGTGGCGCCGGGGCAACCCGTGCCGGCGGACGCGGTGGAGGCCGTGCGTATGGGCACGACGGTCGCCACCAACGCCCTGCTGGAACGCAAGGGTGAGAAGACGCTGCTGGTCATCACCGCCGGCCTGGGCGATCAGTTGCGCATCGGCTATCAGGCGCGGCCCAAGATCTTCGCGCGCCGGATCGAACTGCCCGAACAGCTTTACACCAGCGTGGTGGAGGTGCCGGAACGGGTGATGGCCGATGGCACCGTGCGCCGTCCCCTGGACCTGGAGGTCGCGCGGGCGGGGTTGCAGGCGGCGTTCGACGCGGGTTACCGCGCCTGCGCCATCATCTTCATGCACGGCTACCGCTTTCCCGCGCATGAGGCCGCCGTGGCCGATCTGGCGCGGGAGATCGGGTTCACGCAAGTGTCGGCCAGCCATCAGGTCAGCCCCCTGATGAAGATGGTGGGGCGCGGCGACACGACCGTGGCCGATGCCTATCTGTCGCCCATCCTGCGCCGTCATGTGGCGCAGGTGGCCGATGCGCTGCCCGGCATTCCGCTCTATTTCATGCAGTCCAATGGCGGCCTGACGGAGGCCGCACGTTTTCAGGGCCGCGACGCCATCCTGTCGGGTCCCGCCGGCGGGATCGTCGGCGCGGTGCGGACGGCGGCCGCAGAAGGGCTGGACCGTATCATCGGCTTCGATATGGGCGGGACCAGCACCGATGTCTCCCACTATGCCGGCACCTATGAACGCAGCCTGGAAACAATGGTGGCGGGGGTGCGCCTGCGCGTGCCCATGCTGCGTATCCATACGGTGGCGGCGGGTGGCGGGTCCATCTGCCGGTTTGATGGGGCGCGGCTGCGCGTGGGGCCGGAATCTGCGGGCTCCAATCCGGGTCCCGCCGCCTATCGCCGGGGCGGGCCGCTGACCGTTACCGACTGCAACGTCATGGTCGGCAAGCTGCATCCCGATTTCTTCCCCGCCGTCTTTGGGCCGAACGGCGATCAGAAACTGGATGCCGATGTGGTGAGGGCCAAGTTCACGGCCCTGGCTGCAGAGGTGGCGGCGGCCACGAGCCGGCCCATGAGTGCGCAGGCACTGGCCGAGGGCTTCCTGAAGATCGCCGTGGAGAACATGGCGAACGCCATCAAGCATATCTCGGTTCAGCGCGGCTACGATGTCACGCGCTATGCCCTGAACTGTTTCGGCGGGGCGGGCGGGCAGCATGCCTGTCTGGTGGCCGATGCGCTGGGCATGACCAGCGTCTATCTGCACCCGTTTGCGGGCGTGCTGTCGGCCTATGGCATGGGCCTGGCCGATCTGGGCGCCTTGCGCGACCGGTCGGTGGAATTGACCCTGGGGCCGGATGCGATGGCGGAACTGTCATCGGTGCTGGACATGCTGGGTGCCGATGCGGCGGCGGAACTGCGCGAACAGGGGGTAAGCGATGCCGGTATCCGCCTGATCCACACGGCCCGTATCAAGGTGGCAGGCACCGATGCGACGCTGGAGGTGCCGTTCGGGGACGAGGGGGCGATGCGCGCCGCCTTTGCCGCCGAACATCGCCAGCGTTTTGGCTTTGACGTGCCCCACCGCCCGCTGGTGGTGGAAAGCCTGTCGGCGGAAGCCGTGGCGGCCAGTGGGGAGCAATTGTCGGAAGAGGCGATGGCCGAACCCGACACTATGGCCGCCCCGTCGCCGCGTGCCAGCGTGCCCGTCTGGATGGAGGGTGTGGAGCGGGCGGTGGCCGTCCATGACCGCGACGCCCTGGCCCCCGGTGTCGCCATCGACGGTCCCGCCATCCTGACGGAGGCGACGGGGACGACGCTGGTCGAGCCCGGCTGGCAGGCGCGGGTGACGGCGCGGGGCGGGTTGATCCTGCGTCGCGTCGTGCCGCTGCCGGCCCGCGTTGCCGTGGGCACCGATGCCGATCCGGTGATGCTGGAAGTGTTCAACAATCTGTTCATGTCCATCGCCGAACAGATGGGTCTGGCGCTGGAGAACACGGCGCATTCCGTGAATATCAAGGAACGGTTGGATTTTTCCTGCGCCCTGTTCGATGCGGGCGGCAATCTGATCGCCAATGCCCCGCATATCCCGGTCCATCTGGGGTCAATGGGGGACAGCGTGCGCACCGTGATCACTGCGCGGCGCGACAGCCTGCGCCCCGGCGATGCGGTGATGCTGAACAACCCCTATCGCGGCGGTACGCATCTGCCCGACGTGACCGTGGTGACGCCGGTCTTTGATCAGGCCGGAACGGAGATCCTGTTCTGGGTGGCCAGCCGGGGGCATCAGGCCGATATCGGCGGTATCACGCCTGGCTCCATGCCGCCCGACAGCACCCATATCGATCAGGAAGGCATCCTGATCGATAATTTCCTGCTGGTCCGCGATGGCGTCCTGCTGGAACGCGAAGTGGTGGAACTGCTGACCAGCGGCCCCTATCCCGCCCGCAATATCGAACAGAATTTGGGCGACCTGCGCGCCCAGATCGCCGCCAATGCGCGCGGGCGGGATGAACTGATGAAGATGGTCGATCTTTTCGGTATCGAAACGGTCACCTCCTATATGGGGCATGTTCAGCGCAATGCCGAGGAACAGGTGCGCCGGGTGATCGGCGTCCTGAAGGACGGTCATTTCGATCTCGAAATGGATAGCGGGGCGCATGTGCGCGTCGCCGTCTCCATCGACCGTGCCGCCCGGTCGGCGCGCATCGACTTCACCGGCACTTCATCGCAGCAGCCGGGCAATTTCAACGCGCCCTCGGCCATCGTCCGCGCTGCCGTGCTCTATGTCTTCCGCACCCTGGTGGATGATGACATCCCGCTGAATGATGGCTGCCTGCAGCCGCTGGAAATCATCATCCCCGAAGGCAGCATGCTGAACCCACGCTGTCCCGCCGCCGTGGTGGCCGGAAATGTGGAGGTCAGTCAGGCGGTGACCAATGCGCTCTACGGCGCGCTGGGCGTCCTGGCCGCCGCACAGGGGACCATGAACAATTTCACCTTCGGCAATGCGACGTACCAGTATTACGAGACGATCTGTGGCGGATCGGGTGCGGGTCCCGGCTTTGACGGTACCGACGGGGTCCATACCCACATGACCAACAGCCGCCTGACCGATCCGGAGGTGCTGGAGTGGCGCTTCCCCGTCCTGCTGGACAGTTTCCGCCTGCGCAGCGGTTCCGGCGGGGTGGGGCGCTGGACGGGCGGGGAGGGCGTGGAACGCCGCATCCGCTTCCTGGAGCCGATGACCGCCGCCATCCTGTCCAACAACCGCCGCATCCGGCCCTACGGGCTGGCGGGTGGCGGCGATGCCCTGCCGGGCGGCGCACGGGTGGAACGGGCCGATGGGCGCCTGGAGGTGCTCTCAGCCACCGCCAAGGCCGAGATGGGGGCCGAAGACGTCTTCGTCATCGAGACGCCGGGTGGCGGGGGGTATGGGATGGTATAGATCGCGTTACGTTGACTGGAAGCCCCTCCTATCGTCATCCCGGCGCAAGCCGGGACCCAGCATTGAGCGGCGTCTGCCGCGATAAGAGTCATGTCGGCGCTAACCGCGCCTCACGCTGGGTCCCGGCTTATGCCGGGATGACGAAGAAAACGCGCTGCCAGTCAAAAGAAGTCAGCTCTGTCAGGGTTCACCCTGACCCTCATCCTCCTCCGCCGCCTTCTTCAGATAATCCAGCGCGCCCTGCAGGATGTAGGCGGCGGCCATCTTGTCCACCACCTCGTCCCGGCGTTTGCGGGTCATGTCCCATTCGATCATCATGCGATCGACCGCGCTGGTGGAAAGCCGTTCGTCCCAAAACGCGATCTCCGGTTCCACCTTGCCAAACAGCTCGGGCCGGAGCAGCAGGTTGCGGGCGAATTCGCGCACCGACTCACAGCGCGGGCCCTCCGTCCCGTCCATGTTGACGGGCAGGCCGATGACCAGGCCGCGCACGTCGCGGTCCTTCATGGCGCGGGCCAGTTCCTGCGCATCCTGCGTAAACTTTGTGCGCCGGATGGTGCCGATGGGCGAGGCGACGGTAAAGCCGGGGTCGCAGACCGCCATGCCGATGGTTTTTTCGCCAATATCGAGCCCGATAAGGCGTGCGTGGCGCGGCATGACCGCTTTCAGTTCCACAAGGTTGCGGATGGACATGATGGGATGCTAGCTTCCTGACCGCTTTAACGCCCGCGTCTTCCATTCGGCGGACGGCTGGGACGACAAGCCCACAGCAATGATGAGATTTAGCACCATGTCGCAGGACAAGGCCACCCTGGACGCCAAGACCGTGGCGAAGATCGCCCATCTTGCCCGCATCAAGGTTCCCGCCGAGGAGCAGGAGCATCTGGCGGGCGAGCTGAACAAGCTTCTCGACTGGGTCGAGCAATTGGGCGAAGTCGATACTGACGGGGTGGAGCCGATGACGTCCGTCGCGGCCCAGACCCTGCGCCGCCGCGCGGATGCCGTCACCGATGGTGGCTATCCCGACAAGGTTGTGTCGAATGCCACCGACGCCGCCGAACATTTCTTCTCCGTGCCCAAGGTCGTCGAATAATGACCAACCTGACCCACCTCTCCATGTCCGACGCCCTGGCCGGGCTGAAGGCCAAGGATTTCACGGCGCTGGAACTGACCAACGCCTATATCGCCGCTGTTGAGGCGGCACGCCCGCTGAACGCCTTCATCACGGAGACGCCGGAGATTGCGCGCGAACAGGCCAAGGCGTCCGACGCGCGCTATGCTGCCGGCACGAACCTGCCTCTGGACGGCATGCCGCTGGGCATCAAGGACCTGTTCTGCACCAAGGGCGTGCTGACCACCGCCGCCAGCCATATCCTGGACGGGTTCAAGCCGGAATATGAAAGCACGATCACGGAAAACCTGTTCCGTGACGGTGCGGTCATGCTGGGCAAGCTGAACCTGGACGAATTCGCCATGGGTTCGGCCAACATCACCTCCTATTACGGCCCCGTGCTGAACCCCTGGACGGGTGAGAACCCGGCGGGTGCGGATCGCAAGCTGGTGCCCGGTGGCTCGTCCGGCGGTTCGGCGGCCTCCGTGTCCGGTCGTTTTGCCATTGCCGCCACGGGCACCGACACGGGCGGTTCGATCCGCCAGCCGGCCAGCTTCACCGGCATCGTGGGTCTCAAGCCCACCTATGGCCGCTGCTCCCGCTGGGGCACCATCGCCTTCGCCAGCTCGCTGGATCAGGCCGGCCCGATGACCCGCACCGTGCGCGACGCCGCCCTGATGCTACAGAGCATGGCCGGCTTCGACCCGAAGGACAGCACGTCCGTCGATATGAAGGTGCCGGATCTGCTGGCCTCCCTGACCGGCGATATCCGCGGCCTGCGCGTCGGTATTCCCAAGGAATACCGCGTCGATGGCATGCCGGCGGAGATTGAGCGTGTCTGGCAGCAGGGTATCGAATGGCTGAAGGCCGCAGGAGCCACCCCGGTGGAGGTCAGCCTGCCACACACCAAGTACGCGCTGGCCACCTATTACGTGGTCGCGCCCGCCGAATGCTCCTCCAACCTTGCCCGCTATGACGGCGTGCGCTTCGGCCTGCGGGTTGAGGGCAAGGATCTGGCGGAGATGTATGAGAATACGCGCGGTGAAGGCTTCGGCAAGGAAGTGCGCCGCCGTATCCTGATCGGCACCTATGTGCTGTCGGCTGGCTACTACGATGCCTACTACCTGAAGGCCCAGAAGGTGCGCGCCCGCATCGCCGAGGATTTTGCCAAGGCGTTCGAGAGTTGCGACATCCTGCTGACCCCGACCGCCCCCAGCACGGCGTTTGCCATTGGGGAAAAGCAGGACGACCCGATCGCTATGTACCTGAACGACGTGTTCACGGTGCCGGCCAGCCTGGCCGGTCTGCCGGGCATGTCGGTGCCGGCGGGTCTGGCGTCCGATGGTCTGCCGCTGGGTCTGCAGCTGATCGGCCGTCCGTTCGATGAGGAGACGCTGCTGCGCGTCGCCGACATCATCGAAAAGGCCGCCGGCCCGCAGCCGCTGCCGCCCTACTGCCGCTGATCACGGCTGAAACGAAAGGCCCCGTCACCCTGCGGTGACGGGGCCTTTTGCGTTCCGTAGCGCGGATTGGGCGTAGCCGTAATCCGCGAAAACCCCGGTGCCGCCAGCCCGCAGATTACGGCTTGCGCCTAATCCGCGTTCCCCACCTCACGGCAGCGGTGCCGTCACCACATCCACCGTGGTAGAAACAGCCGTCGTGGCGACGTCGACTGTGGTTCCGACCACGGTGCCCACCGTGGAGGCAACACCACAGCCCGACAGGGCCAGGGCACCGGCCAGGACCAGCATCAGCCGTATATTCTTGAACATTTCCGCCCTCCGGCGTGTCACATGCAGGGGCACATGGCGGTGACCCTAGAACAGTTGCCGACCAGACGCCAGCCAACCCCTTGTCGCAGCCATACTAATACCCCACAATCCGTTTGGTATCCGTCGATGGGGGACGCCCATGCCCGACAGTCTTTACGACCGCGATTATTACGCCTGGACGCGCGAGCAGGCCATGCGTCTGCGCGAGGCTGGCCAGCACGGTCATAACAGCGCGATTGATTGGGAGCGGGTGGCCGAGGAGATCGAGGATATGGGGGATGTGAAGTGGGACGAGATCGAAAACCGTCTCGGCCTGCTGCTGACCCACCTGTTGAAGCTGATCTATTGTCCTGAACTGCGCGAACGCAACGCAAGGCAATGGTGGCTGACCATCCGTGAACAGCGCAAGATGATCCCCAAGCGGCTGAAGAGAAGTCCAAGCTTGCGGCCCTTGCTGACATCAGAGTTTCTGGTCGTTTACGCCGAGGCGCGGGACGATGCGGCGGCGGAGGCGGAATGCGCGCCAGACCGCTTCCCCACGGAACCGCCCTTCACCTTTGAGCAGGTGATGGAAGTGAATTTCCCAGAGGAATTCCTGCCCGATCACATGCGCCGCTGATACCTGCGGCTTGCCCATCCCCGCCCACCATGTCACCTTCGGCCCCGGAAGTGGGGTGCCCGACCAATGACCACCGGCGGCAAGACCGGGGCGGCCCGCCAGGAGAGTTCTGGCAGGGCAGGGGAGTAGATAATGGGCAATGTCGTGTCACGGGACGGCAGCCGCATCGACATGGTGGATGCGCTGCGCGGAACGGCCCTGATCGGGCTGTTCCTGGTCCATATGGATGAACATTTCGAACTGCTGCGCTATCCGGTCAACGCGCCGGACTGGCTGAACAGCCTGAACCAGTGGGTGCATCAGCTGACCTTCGGCCTGTTCGCGGGCAAGGCCTACGCCATCTTCGCCATGATGTTCGGGATCAGCTTCACCCTGATCCTGCAAAGCTGGGCGAGGAAGGAGGGCGACGCGACGGCGAGGCTGCGGTTCCTGTGGCGGCTGCTGTTGCTGGGGGCCATGGGCTATGTCCATGCTCTGCTTTATATCGGCGACATATTGCTGGTCCTGGCGGTGTTCGGCCTGCCGCTGGTCCTGCTTTACCGTGTGCCCGATCGGCTTCTGTGGCCGCTGGTCGTGCTGCTGCTGGGGCAGGCCGTGTCGCTGTGGACCGTGGCCAGCCTGTGGATCACGCCGGAGACCACGCCGTCCAACCCGTCGCATTGGGCCCTTTATGGCCGCATTTTCACGCTGTTCACCCAGGATAGCTGGTCGGCGGTGTTCGTGAACAACCTGACGACGGGCCAGACGGCGCGGTTCTGGTTCTTTGCCGAATCGGGGCGATGGCAGCAGATGGCGGGACTGCTGATCCTGGGCATGATGGCCGGTCGGCGACAGCTTTACCTGGACAGTCCCGACAATCGCCGCATCTGGACGCGGACATTCCAGCTGGCCCTGGCCGGGTTCGCCCTTCTGTTCCCGCTGTCGCTATGGGTTCAGGGGCTGCCCCTGCAGGGCCTGCTGAAATACCATCTGGGCATGATGACGGGCGGCTGGGCCAACCTGATGCAGATGCTTCTCTGGGCCTCAGGTTTCGCCCTGATCTATCGCCGTATCGCGGGCTTTGGCTTCACAGGCCGGTTGGCCGCATTCGGGCGGATGAGCCTGACCTGTTACCTGATGCATTCCATCATCTTCGTGCCCTTCTTCCATGGCTATGGGCTGGGCTTCTATCAGCATTGGGGCATTGCCCTGTCGGTGGGCGTGGGCGTGCTGTTCATGGCGGCACAGATGCGCTTTGCCGACTGGTGGCTGCGCCACCATGCCTATGGCCCGGTGGAATGGCTCTGGCGCTGCGCCACCTTGCGCCGGTTCGATGTGCCGTTCCGGCGGATGGCCCCGGCCTGAATGAAAAAGCCCGGCGGTGGGGACCGCCGGGCGCCTTACAACTTTACGGACCCGACACCCGTTCGATAATCGCAGGTCGCGGGTGAGCGTATGCGAACCCCGACAATCGACGGTGCGACCAGATGTCGGGGTTCGCATACGCTCACCCGCGACCTACGGCGGGAGGCCTTACGCCAACTCTTCGACCTTTTCCTCGCGTTTTTGGCCTTTCGGCTCGGCATAGTCGAAATCCAGGCCGTCGCCTTCCTTGTTCAGGATGACGCGCACGGCCCCGCCCTTCGACAGTTTGCCGAACAGCAGCTCCTCGGCCAGCGGCTTCTTCACATATTCCTGGATCGTGCGGGCCAGCGGGCGGGCGCCCATGACAGGGTCGTAGCCCTTCTTGGCCAGCCATGCACGCGCCCCGTCGGTCAGTTCGATGGTCACACCCCGGTCGGTCAGCTGGGCCTCCAGCTCCATTACGAACTTGTCCACCACACGGGCCACCACATCGGGACCCAGATTGCCGAACGGGATGATGGCATCCAGACGGTTGCGGAATTCCGGCGTGAAGGTCTTGTTGATGGCTTCCTGATCGTCGCCGGTGCGCACACCGCTGCCGAAACCGATGGCATGCTTGGCCATGTCGGACGCGCCGGCATTGGTGGTCAGGATCAGGATGACGTTGCGGAAATCGACGATCTTGCCGTTATGGTCCGTCAGCTTGCCATGGTCCATCACCTGCAACAGGATGTTGTAGATGTCGGGATGCGCCTTCTCGATCTCGTCCAGCAGCAGCACGCAATGCGGATGCTGGTCGATGGCATCGGTCAGCATGCCGCCCTGGTCGAACCCGACATAGCCCGGCGGTGCGCCGATCAGGCGGCTGATCGTGTGGCGCTCCATATATTCGGACATGTCGAATCGGATCAGCTCGATCCCCAGCGTGCGGGAAAGCTGCTTGGCCACCTCCGTCTTGCCGACGCCGGTGGGGCCGGAGAACAGGTAATTGCCAATGGGCTTTTCCGGTTCGCGCAGACCTGCGCGCGCCAGCTTGATGGCCGACACCAGCGCCTCGATGGCCGGGTTCTGGCCGAAGACCATGGTCTTCAGGTCGCGCTCCAGGTTCAGCAGCACTTCCTTGTCGTCGCGGCTGACCGACTTGGGCGGGATGCGCGCGATCTTGGCGACCACGGCCTCCACATCCTTCTGGGTGATGGTCTTCTTGCGCTTATTTTCGGGCAGCATGGTCTGTGCCGCCCCGACCTCATCGATCACGTCGATGGCCTTGTCGGGCAGCTTGCGGTCGCCGATATAGCGCGCCGACAGTTCCACCGCCGACCGGATGGCGTCCTTGGTGTAGCGCACCTTGTGGTGCGTCTCGTAATAGACCTTGATGCCGTCCAGGATCTTGATCGCATCCTCGATCGACGGCTCATTGACGTCGATCTTCTGGAACCGGCGCACCAGGGCGCGATCCTTCTCAAAATAGGACCGGTATTCCTTATAGGTCGTGCTGCCGATGCAGCGCAGGGCACCCGACGCCAGGGCCGGCTTCAGCAGGTTGGACGCATCCATGGCCCCGCCGCTGGTGGCGCCGGCGCCGATGACGGTGTGGATCTCGTCGATGAACAGGATGGAGCCTTCCATCGCCTCCAGCTCCGACACCACGGCCTTCAACCGCTCCTCGAAATCACCCCGGTAACGTGTGCCGGCTAGCAGCGAGCCCATGTCGAGCGAGTAGATGGTGGCCTTGCGCAGAATCTCCGGCACCTCACCCTGCACGATGCGGCGCGCCAGCCCCTCGGCGATGGCGGTCTTGCCCACGCCGGGATCGCCCACATAGAGTGGGTTGTTCTTCGACCGGCGGCACAGGATCTGGATAGTGCGCTCCACCTCCTGCTCACGCCCGATCAGGGCGTCGATCTTGCCGGACAGGGCCTTCTTGTTCAGGTTGACGCAATAGGCTTCCAGCGCCTCCGTCCCCTTTTTCACCACCTTCTCGGCATGCGCCTCTTCATCGGCACCCGACACGCGCTTCGGCTCTGCCCGACCGGGCGCCTTGGCAATGCCGTGGGAGATGTAGTTGACGGCGTCGAAACGGGTCATCTCCTGCTCCTGCAGGAAATAGACGGCGTGGCTTTCACGTTCAGAGAACAAGGCGACCAGGACGTTGGCGCCCGTCACTTCCTCCCGACCGGAGCTTTGCACATGGATGGCGGCGCGTTGCAGCACGCGCTGGAACCCGGCGGTGGGCTTGGCATCGTCCTGGCGGGTCGTGACCAGATTGGACAGTTCCCCGTCCAGATATTCGACCAGCTCTGCCTTCAGCTTCGCCACATCCACGCCGCAGGCCCGCAGCACGGCCAGCGCGTCCTGGTCCTCCGTCAGCGCCAGCAGCAGATGTTCCAGCGTCGCATACTCGTGACGCCGTTCGTTGGCGTTGGCCAGGGCCCGGTGGAGGGTCTGTTCGAGATTCCGCGACAGCATGATGCGCTAATCCTTTTCCAGGGTGCACTGTAACGGGTGCTGGTGCTGACGGGCGAAGTCCATGACCTGGGTCACCTTCGTTTCCGCCACTTCATAGGTGAACACGCCGCAGACGCCGACGCCACGCCGATGGACATGCAACATGATCCGCGTCGCTTCATCACGGTTCTTGTTGAAGAAGCGTTCAAGGACATGCACGACGAACTCCATGGGGGTGTAGTCGTCATTCAGCATCAGCACCTTGTACATGGCGGGCTTCTTCGTCTTGGGCTTGGCCTTCACGACCACGCCTGTCGACGTCCCCCCATTCCCGTGCTTGTCATCCTCAGCCATGGCAGTTAACGATCAATTGATGGGTCCCCTCTTGCGCCCTCTGATCATATGAAATGATTGGGCCCGGTTGGAAGGGCGTATCTGCATTGCCCGAAAGGTTTTGACGGATACTTGAAAAGGGAAGGGGGCGATGCCAGTGCGGCGCGGCATCGGGCCACAATCATGCCCCTCGCCGCCCCCGGTACCGGCTGCTATAAGGCGCGGACCTATGCCAGCCGGGATGCCCCCCTAATTGACCGACCTCGCCCAATATCTCGACGCCGTCCTTCTGGGCCTGCTGGAAGGGTTGACGGAGTTCATTCCCGTCTCCTCCACCGGGCATCTGATCCTGCTGGGAGAGATGCTGGGCTTCAAAGGCCAGGCGGAGGATCTGTTCAAGGTGGTGATCCAGCTGGGCGCCATCCTTGCCATTCTGCTGGTCTATTTCCAGAAGCTCTGGGGCGTGGTGCGCGGGCTGGCGCAGGGCAATGGCGAGAGCTACCGGTTCACCGCCGCCATCCTGTTGGCCTTCCTGCCCGCCGCCGTGATCGGCGTCTTCGCGCATTCCTATATCAAGAGCGTGCTGTTCAACCCGACCGTGGTGTCGATCGCCCTGATTACCGGCGGCATCGCCATCCTTCTGGCCGAACGGCTGGTGCCAAAGCCGCAACATTTCGCGGTGGAGGCGTTCCCGCCCAAACTGTCGCTGTCCATCGGCTTTGCCCAATGTCTGGCCATGATCCCCGGCGTGTCGCGGTCGGGCGCCACCATCATCGGCGCGCTGCTGATGGGGGTGGAACGCAAGGCGGCCGCGGAGTTCAGCTTCTTCGTGGCCATTCCCACCATGCTGGGGGCTGCCACCTATGACCTGTACAAGAACCGGGAGGTTCTGGCCATCGACAGCGTCGGCATGATTGCCGTGGGCTTCATCGTGGCTTTCCTGTCGGCCCTGCTGGTGGTGCGCTGGCTGGTGGCCTTTGTGGGAAGGCACGGTTTCGCGCCGTTCGCCTGGTACCGCATCATCATCGGCAGCATCATGCTGGCCTGGCTGACCTTCTTCGCAGGCTGATCCCATGGTTGACCGCCCGACCCTGTCGCTGAAACCGAAGCCCGC
The DNA here is from genome assembly GCF_057809555.1 of Niveispirillum sp. FG156. Classification (NCBI taxonomy): domain Bacteria; kingdom Pseudomonadati; phylum Pseudomonadota; class Alphaproteobacteria; order Rhodospirillales; family Azospirillaceae; genus Niveispirillum; species Niveispirillum sp. FG156. Next base: position 53,876 of record NZ_JBMDKE010000030.1, read on the forward strand.
ACCCCAAGCCCCCGTGAAGGCGCGGCGCAAGCCGTTTCGCATCGGCGGCCTGCCGGCGGTATCGGCCCTGTTCGACCGCGATCCCGACCGGGCGGAGAAGCTGTTTTTCGACGAGCGGCTGAAACATGCGGCGGCCCCCTTTTGCACCCGCATGGCGGCGGCCCGCAAACCCTTCCGGCTGGTCCCATCCGAAGAGCTGGAAAAGATTGCCGGTTCGGCCATGCATGGCGGCATCGTGGTGGAGGCATCACCCCGGCCGGTTCTGCCCTTCACCCTGGAACTGGCCCAGGGCTGGGCGGTGGCGGGGCAGCCGCTGCTGATTCTGGATGGGGTGTCGAACCCGCATAATCTGGGCGCCATCGTGCGCACCGCCGCCTTCTTTGGCGTCGACCGTATCCTCATTTCCGATCATCCGGGACAGGCCCTGCCGTCGGAGGCGGCCTATCGCGTGGCGGAAGGCGGGTTCGAATATGTGAACCTGCACCGTGCCACCGGCTTTGCCGCCACCTTGAAGGCGCTGGGCGGCCTATATCGCACTATCGGTACCGCCCTGGGACCGTTCCCGGCCCTGTCCGACCTGTCGCGGCAACCGGGCGGAAAGCCCGTGGCCGTGGTCATGGGGAATGAGGAACATGGCATGCCGCCCGACAGTCAGGCCGCCTGCACCGACCTTGTCACCATCGCCGGCAGCGGCTGGGTGCAGTCGCTGAACGTGTCTGCGACCACGGCCATCCTGGTATTCCTGATGACGAAGGGTTAATACTCACGGCGTGAGATCGTGACCGCTGATCTTCGCAATGGCTTTGTGTAGCGCGGATTAGGCGAAAGCCGTAATCCGCGGAAACCCCGGCACCGTTGCCCCGCGGATTACGCTGGCGCTAATCCGCGCTACGTCCAATGCTGGGCTGAAATCATCCGTTGCCGGTGCCCAGCGGCAAGGTCACGTGGCATTTCAGCCCCGTTGCGGCCCAATCCATGTCGATCTTGCCGCCCAGTTGATGGCGCAGCACCTGACCCAGCAGGGTGGAGCCGAAGCCCTTGCGGGTGGGCGGTGCCGTCACCGCGGGGCCACCGGTTTCCGTCCAGGTCAGTTCCAGAACGTTGCGGCGGACCGTCCAATCGACTGTCACCTGTCCGTCGGGGCGGGACAGCGCACCATGCTTGGCCGCATTGGTGGCCAGTTCATGGAACACCAGGCCCAGCGATTGCACCATGTCCGCCCCCAGGCGGACGCGCGGACCGCGCAGGGTCAGTTGCGACGGTTCCGCCGCAAAGGCCTGCACCTCATCCTCCACCAACCGTTCCAGATCGGCACCCGACCAGGAGGCCTGGGCCAGCAGGGAGTGCGACCGCGCCAGGGAGGAGATGCGGCCTTCCACGGCGCTGGTGAAGGCCTCGATACTGTCGGCCCGGCTCAACCTCACCACGGCCTGCGCCACGGCCAGTGCGTTCTTGGCGCGGTGATCGACCTCGCGCATCAGCAGGCGCTGGCGGTCTTCCGCCTCGTACCGGCCCGTCACATCCATGGCGGTGGCGGTACAGCCGATGATGCGCCCATCCTCGTCCCGGATGGGCACGGCATTGACGGACAGGATCTGCCGCGCGCCCGTCTTGGGGTCGCGCAGGGCATATTCGCCGTCACGCACCTCTTCCCCCGCCAGGGCGCGGGCAGTAGGAAAATCCACACTGGCCATGGGGCGACCATCCAGGGCCGTCGCATGCCAGATGGCAGCGTCATGGCGCACGCCGATGATGGCCTGTCGTGACAGACCCAGAATACGCTCGGCAGCGGCATTCACATCAGTGAAACGCCCGTCGGGTCCGATCTCCATGATGGCGACCGGGGCCGTGCTGACCAGCCGGCTCAACCGTTCCTCGCTGCGGCGCAGATCGTCCAGCGCGATGTCCAGATGGGCCGTGCGTTCGCGTACGCGTGCCTCCAGCGCCACGTTGGAGCTGCGCAGTTTGCCCTGCGCCACCTCTGCCTGCCGCGTCTGGCGCAGGGCGATGGCCGCCAGCGGCAACAGCATCAGCGTGGCCAGCAAGGCGAAGCTGAAATGGCCCAGTGCCGACCAGCCCCAGTCGGAGCGCAGACCCGCCGTGGAGATGCCATAGACCACGCGCACCGGCACACGGTCGACATCGGCCACGGCATAGAGCCGCTCCTGCCCGTCGAAGGGCGACAGGGCGGTGACGAGGCCGGAGGTCTGATCACGCTGCGCCACCAGATCGGCGACATTGCCCAGCGTCAGCCCCGCATCCGCCGTGGCCGGGTGGCGCACCAGCACCTCCCCGTCATTGCGGACCAGCATCACCTCCACATCCGGGCGGGTCGCGACGCTGGCATAGAAGGATTCGAAATAGGCAGGCCGCATCGATACCTGGACAACGCCCAGGAACGATCCGTCATGCGCCTCCACACGGCGGGACAGGGCGAAGAATAATTCCGGGTTCAAACGGCCTGCCAGGCGCGTGCTGACATGCGGGCCAGCATTCTGGCTCTGGTGCGAGATGAAATAGTCGCGGTCAGCGACATTCAGATCCGGTGCCGGCCAGCGCAGGGTGCTGACCCGCACCTTGCCGCTGGCATCCGCCAGCCAGTAGGACTGCACCTCGGGCGCCTCGCTGGCCAGATCACGCAGCCATTCATGCAGGTGCGGGGTGCCGGCCACCGCATCCCAACCCTGGCTACGCACCAGCCATTCGGCATTGCGCAGGACAAGGGCATGCGCCCCCATCAGCCGGGCCGCATGCTCGGCCAGCTGATCCGCCTCTGTCCGCGTGTCGATGGTGGCCCGCTCCATCACGCGGGCACGACCCAGCAGCAACTCCCCCCCGAACAGCGCCAGGGCGACAAGCAGCGCCATTAGCGCCAGCCAGACGACGGCGCGGGACGGATTGGCCTGACGCAACGGCTGCGTCGGCGCGGCGGGATGGTCGAAGATGTCCTGCACGCTGATCGACCTCGCTGGGTGCTGTATAGCTGATACGCCCTGTGACCTGTGTCCGTGAAGCTGTTTCATCGGTAGAGGCGGACCTATGACGAACCGCATAGGAACCCGCGCCACGCCGGGCCGGCACGCGCAAAGCGGCGGTTGTTTCGTCCGGTTCCTGCGTTTATGGTGCGCCGCCTTTTGAAAGCAGTTTGGAAGTCCACCTGCATGACCAGCGCCCCGATCCAAGCCGCCACCCGCATCGACCACCGCTTTGCCGCGCTGAAGGCGGAAGGCCGGGCCGGCCTTGTCACCTTCATCACCGCCGGTGATCCCGACCATGAGACCAGCCTGGCCCTGCTGAAGGGCCTGCCGGCTGCCGGGGCCGATGTCATCGAACTGGGCATGCCCTTCACCGATCCCATGGCTGATGGTCCCGCCATCCAGGCGGCGGGCCTGCGCGCGCTGAACAATGGCGCCCGTATGACCCGAACGCTTGATATGGTGCGGGAGTTCCGTAAGGGCGACGATGAAACGCCGGTGGTCCTGATGGGGTACTACAATCCCGTCTATTCCTATGGCGTCGAGCGGTTCCTGGCCGATGCCAAGGCGGCGGGCGTGGATGGCCTGATCGTGGTCGACCTGCCGCCGGAAGAAGACACCGAACTGTGTGTTCCCGCGCTCAAGGCCGGTGTCAATTTCATCCGCTTGACCACGCCCACCACCGATGACGCGCGCATGCCCGCCGTGCTGGCCAATACCTCGGGCTTTGTCTATTACGTCTCCGTCACCGGCATCACCGGTGCCGGCAGCGCCAGTGCCGGTGCCATTGACGAGGCGGTGGCCCGTCTGCGCCGCCATACCGACCTGCCGCTGGCCGTCGGTTTCGGTATCACGACGCCGGAGGCAGCTGCCGCCGTCGCCCGCGTGGCCGACGCCGCCGTGGTGGGCAGCGCCATCGTGCGCCAGGTGGAGGTCAACCTGGACGCCGAGGGCAAGCCCACTGCCGCCCTGGTGCCCAACGTGCTAGACTTCGTGAGGGCGCTGGCCCAGGGCGTGCGTACCGCCCGGGGGTGAGCGCAGTAGCTGCGAGGTGATGCGATGTCTTACGCGTTCGATCTGGACGATGAAATCGAATCTCCCCCTCTTTCACGCGAAGAGGTCGTTGCCGAGTTGCAGGACTGGCAACGGCACCTGACGTCGCTGTTCGATACCCTTGTGTCGTGGCTTCCCGATGACGGATCATTTATTTCATGGCGTGGTGAAAGATCCATTCTTGAAAGTCAGATGCGTCAGGTCGGTCTCGGCTTCCAAATGTTTCCGGCATTGACTGTTAAGAATGCAGCAACCGGCGAAGGGATGCAGTTTCTCCCGGAAGCTCGTTGGGTGCTGTTGACACGGGGACGACTGTTCTTGTTCCACCCGTTGGGCAAGACCTATATCGAGGACCATGGACAGCCGGGTGCGCCCGACTGGCGTTTCTATCCTTATCGTGACCGGGGGAAGAATACGCCGTTGACGCGGGAGGAGTTCCAACTGCTGCTCGAGGGGCTGCGGTGAGGTATTTCGATGTGGTCGAGGCTGCGTTCCTGGAAGCTGACGCGGTGCTGTCGGCGGGGGCAATCAGGTCTCAAACGTCATCGGGCCTTTTGTCCATTGATGTCCAATACGTGAATGAAAGAGCTTATTTCGTCCTGCTGGTGGCGCAGTTTGAGGATTTGGTGAATGAGGCGGTTGGCACCATTATCACCGCAGCCCAGAAATCACCCGACTGGCGCCATCGGGAAATCTGGAAAGCTGTTGTTCCTCGGACCAATCGCATCCAGGACATTCCCTTCAAAACCCGTCTTGCTCTGTTGATCGACAGACAGAGGGTTGAGTATGGGGACGCCTGCGGACTATATGATGTCCGCAATCAGATCGCCCACGGCAGGCTGGACAATCCGGTTAGTATCCAGACCGCCATCAACCAGTTGCGGGCCGTCGCGTCGCTTATCCAGGAAGTCCCATGAACTGGCTGACCAATTTCGTCAAACCGAAGATCCAGGCCCTCGTCTCCAAGAAGGAGGTCCCGGACAATCTCTGGCACAAGTGCCCGTCCTGCGGCGCCATGCTGTTCCACCGCGATCTGGAGGAGCAGTTGCATGTCTGTCAGCATTGCGGCCACCATATGCGCCTGGACCCCGTGCGCCGGCTGAAGACGCTGTTCGACGCGGGTTACCAGACGATCGAACTGCCCAAGGTGGTGGTCGATCCGCTGAAGTTCCGCGATCAGAAGCGCTACACCGACCGCCTGAAAGAGGCGCAGTCAAAGACGGGCCGTCAGGACGCCATAGTCGTGGCCCATGGCAAGATCAACGGCCAGGGGGCGGTTGCCGCCGTCTTCGACTTCAATTTCATGGGCGGGTCCATGGGCATGGCCGTGGGTGAGGGGCTGCTGGCCGCCGCCCGTCTGGCCGTGTTGCAGCAGGTGCCGCTGATTGCCATCCCGTCCTCGGGCGGCGCGCGTATGCAGGAGGCGATCCTGTCGCTGATGCAGATGCCGCGTACCGTTATCGCGGTCGAAATGGTGAAGGAAGCGGGCCTGCCCTATATCGTGGTCCTGACCGACCCGACCACGGGCGGCGTCACGGCCAGCTTTGCCATGCTGGGCGACATCCATATTGCCGAGCCGGGCGCGCAGATCGGCTTTGCCGGCGCCCGCGTGATCGAAAGCACGATCCGCGAGACGTTGCCCGAGGGGTTCCAGCGGTCGGAATATCTGCGCGACCATGGCATGGTGGACATGGTGGTCCATCGCAAGGAACTGCGGGAGACGCTGGGCCGTGTCATCGACCTGCTGCGCCGTCCCGGCCCCACCGCCGATATCGTGAAGATCGGCCGGGGCAGCGACCGTGGCGGCCGCAAGCCCGCCGGTTCCGGCCCGGCGGTCAGCGCCATCCAGGGTGGCGCTGGCTATCAATGATCAAGGCGCCGCCGCTGCTGCCCGCCTCCCCCCGGCTGGAGGCGGCGCTGGATCGGATGCGGCAGTTGCATCCGGTGATCATCGACCTGTCGCTGGGCCGGATTGAACGGCTGCTGGCGGCGCTGGGCCATCCGGAACGCCGCCTGCCACCGACGGTTCATGTGGCCGGCACCAACGGCAAGGGCAGCACCGTCGCCTTTCTGCGCGCCATGGCGGAGGCGGCGGGCCACCGGGTCCATGTCTATACCTCCCCGCATCTGGTGCGCTTCAACGAGCGTATCCGGCTGGCGGGATCGCTGATCGGTGATGATGACCTGGCCGACATCCTGGAAGAGGTGGAGAAGGCCAATGACGGCCATCCCATCACCTTCTTCGAGGTGACGACGGTCGCCGCCTTCCTGGCCTTTGCCCGCGTGCCCGCCGACCTGCTGATCCTGGAGGTGGGCCTGGGCGGGCGGCTGGATGCCACCAATGTCATCGACGCGCCGGTGGTCAGCCTGCTGACCCGCATCTCCCTGGACCATACGCAGTTCCTGGGTCCAACCCTGCGCGACATCGCGGGGGAGAAGGCGGGCATCATCAAGCCGGGCCGTCCGGCGGTTGCGGGGCCACAGGCCGACCCGGTGGCCAACACGGTCTTTGCCGAGCGGGCCACCGCCCTGTCGGCGCCCCTGTTCCTGCATGGGCGCGACTGGTCCGTGGCGGCGACCGACACGGGTTTCCGATTTCAGGATGCCGCCCGTACCCTCGACCTGCCGCCGCCCGGCCTGATGGGCGCGCATCAGGTGGACAATGCCGGCCTGGCCATCGCGGCCACGGACCATCTGCCGCTGACCATTGGGGGGGATGCCATCCGCCGGGGTCTGGTGGCCGTGGAATGGCCGGCGCGGTTGCAGCGCCTGACGCGCGGCCCCTTGCCCGACCTGTTGCCCCTGGGGTGGGAACTGTTCCTGGATGGCGGGCATAATGACAGCGCGGGTGAGGTTCTGGCCCGGCAGCTGGCCCGCTGGAATGCAGATGGCCGCCCGCTGGACATGGTCTTCGGCATGCTGGGGTCAAAGCGGCCCCTTGATTTCCTCACCCCCCTGGCCCCGTATGTGCGCCGCCTGCGCGCCGTGGCCATTCCGGGCGAACCCAACAGCGTGACGGCGGAAGACGCCGCCGCCTTCGCCCGCGCCGCCGGCATGGACGCAGCGGCCAGCCCCGATGCGGCGGCGGCGGTCGCCGAACTGGCGACACTGGCCGGGCAGGGGCAGCCAGGAAGACTGCTGATCTGTGGCTCGCTCTATCTGGCGGGCACGGTCCTGGCCCTGAACGCATGAAAAAGCCCCCGAAGCTTGAAGCTTCGGGGGCTTTTTCAGTACAATCGGGAACCGATCAGAGACTGTTCTCGATCCAGGTCTTCAGCTGCTGCTTGGGCAGGGCGCCGACCTTGGTGGCGGTGACCTGACCGTCGCGGAAGATCATCAGGGTCGGGATGCCGCGCACGCCATACTTGCCCGGCGTACCCGGATTCTCATCGATATCCATCTTGGCGATGGTCACCTGACCGTCCAGCTCGGTGGCCAGCTGTTCCAGGCTGGGGGCCAGCATCTTACAGGGGCCGCACCATTCGGCCCAGAAATCGACCAGAATCGCGCCGGAACCTTTCAGGACGTCGGCATCGAAGCTGGCGTCGGTAACATGAATGATATCAGCCATTTTTCCCTCGGAGGGTTCGTGTCATGGGTGCGGGCCATCCTGTGCGCCGCCTCTCGACAGGAAATGTAGGCACCCGCCCGCCACGGGGTCAAGCCGCTGCACACCGCACCCCTGCGCTGCACCATGCGTGGCTTGAAATCGTCGGTTGGGTTAACGGAAAACTGTCCAACTATCTAAAATACGATATATAACAAAGGCCATACCGCGCGAGCGGTGTCGAAAGGCGGGACGGATCGGCCAGACATGACGGATCAAGGGGACAGCGGGCGCACCCGCAAGATGATGGAGGATTTCGCGCCCGCGACATTCGAGGAGCGCGGCGTCACCGTCCCCTTCACGACCCCGTTGCTCAGTCAGGCGCGCCTGCGCCGTGACCAGGATGACCGGTTCGAATTCCTGCTGCCCAATTTCACGGCCGGCAAGGGCACCTATGTCCTGCCCTGGAAGGGGCTGCCCAACGTCATGACCCTGACGCTGCATGATCGGCTGCTGTTCGAGGAGATCGAACAGCTGGAAACCCATTCGCCCGAACAGATCCGTGCCTGCGCCCTGACGGTGCAGGCGACCGGTGTCTGTGGGCCGGAACCCGCGACGCGGGCCGCCGAACTGCTGGATCAGGACGGGCAGTATCTGGTGCTGACGCAGTTCATCCTGGTCACCGAACTGCTGAAGCTGGTGAATATCAGCGCCGCAGACCTGTTGCGGCCCGGCATGACGGCGGATGACAGCAAGCGTGTCGCCCGTCAGGCCCTGGCCAAGGTGGCGGCCATGGTCGATATCCCGCCCGACGACATGACGACCCGTGTGGATCAGATCGGTGAGGCGGTGTCGCCCGTCGGCCTGCCACAGGCGCCAAAGGCCGGGCGTCTGCGGTCTCTGGCCGACCGGCTGCAGGCCTTTGCCCAGGGTACCCAGCATTTCGCCGATACCGACCCGTCGGAGGCGGCGATGCTGGGCAATTATATTGCCACCGTTGCCAACCATACGCTGACCCTGGCGCGGCAGCGGATCGGTAAGCTGGACGCCGCCTGCCGCGACGCGCGCCAGATCGTGAATGACGCGCCGAAGCTGCACCGTGTCATCGGGGAATCGGTGGGCCGCATCTCCTGGCTTTTGGATGGCTGGGAATTCCTGATCGCCATGTGGGAAAGCGTGAAGGACGGGCCGTCGGCCACCAAGCAGACGACCATCACCGACATTTCCCGCCTGCTGCCCATGATCCCGAAAGAGGAGATCAGCGCCGCCACTGACGCCCTGGACCTGGACGCCATTCAGCGCCTGCAGAAGAAATGGGTGCGCGTGAACCAGGACTGGCGCACCGGTGTCCTGGATATGGATGCCGTCATGCGGCTTGAATCCCTCAAAGCGGCCATGAGCTGAGGGGGGCGGAGCATGACCGACAAAGCCAAGCCCGCCACTCCCGCTCCGCCCCCTGGAAAGCCCAGTGATTGGGCGGCGTTGGGCACAGACGTGCTGCGGCTGCCCGACCGCAAACTGCTTCAGATCTATCGCCTGCTGGAGCAGGTCGGCGACAAGCCGGAAATTTCAGACGCTTTCGAGGCGATGCGTCCACGCCTGACCACGCTGCGTCCGCCGCGCCGGCCCGCCTTGTCGCGCCTGTTCTTCCTGCCGGCAGAGGACATGTTGGATGATGCTCTGCATTACACCCGCCGTCTGAACCGCATCTGCCGCGCCACCCTATCGCCCTGCTGGACCGCGGTGAAGGAGCATATCCCTGCCGCCGTGCAGCAGGAGGTGCAGCGCGAGATGGCGGGGATCGATTACCGCGACGGCGCTGCCATCGCCATCATCTGCGACCCGCTGTGGCAGGCGGGTGTGGAGGCCTTGGCCAAGGTCATCGCTGAATGCCAGAACAACCTGAAATACAAGCTGAACCTGTTCGGTCGCGACGATGATGTGCAGCGGCAGTTGGACACGCTGCGTCAGATCCTGGCGGTCGCGTTCCGGGTGGAAAAGCTGAAGGCGGCCCTGCCGCCGCGCCCCATTCTGGATTTGGCCGAATCGCATGTGGAAATCATCCGCAACAACTTGATCGAGCTGGGCAAGGAAGAAGCGGCCCTGACGCAGCCCCTGCTGCTAGTCCTCGCGTCCCGCATGCAGCGTCCGGGTGAGTTGCTGCGCATGCTGGGCGAGGTACGCCTGGGTGGCACGGCGGCGGAGAAGGAGAGCCTGACCAAGGAAATGTCGGGCTATGTCGTGGGCAACCTGCTGCGTCAAACCGGCGATTTCGACCGGGAGAATCCGGGGATCACCGGCGATCCATCCAGTCTGGCGGCGGCTGCCGAACGGCTGACCGACGGTCTGAACTCCGTCAACGACACGGTCCAGGGGCTGCGCGACAAGGAGATCACGTCCAAGGTCAAGAATGCCCGGGCGGAGATCGCACAATTCGTGCTGAAAAATATCTGCGCCGATGTCGACAAGGGTCTGACCGAGGCCCTGTTCAGCCATGAAGGCTTGCCCAGCGATGAGGAAGTGAAGAAGGCCGAACAGTTCGCGATGGCCCTGCGCCGGTCGTCCAAGCTGGCGGGACCGCTGGGTATTCAGCGCGAGGTGGCGGCCAAGATCACCGAGGCACGGACGCAAGTGGTGAACAATACGCTGGCCACCCTGCGCAATGCGCCTCGCAACCGCGACGGCTCCATGGGGCCGGAAGGCCAGCGCCAGATGTTCAACGGCCTGCGCATGGTGGAAATCCTGGCCGGCTCGGACGAGGCGGAACGCCTGTTCCGGGATTGGAAGTCGCAGTTCCGGTAAGCAATGCGGCCTTTTCAGGCGGCCCGGCGTTTTTAGGGAACATCAACAGCTTCATTGCGGGCGGCGGTGCATCTGCTACCCTCTGCGTCCGTTTTGGCAGCAGAGGGGCGCCGGTGATGGCCGCCATTGTCCGCATCGAAACCGACAGTTTCGGCCCGATCGAGGTGCCGGCGGACCGTTATTGGGGTGCCCAGACCCAGCGGTCCTTGCAGAATTTCAAGATCGGTGGCGAACGTATGCCGCCGGCCCTGATCCGGGGTCTGGGCATCGTCAAGAAGGCCGCCGCCAAGGCCAATGTCACGCTGGGACAGCTGGACCCCGCCCTGGCCGACGCCATCATGCGCGCGGCGGATGAGGTGATCGACGGCACCCTGATTGACCATTTCCCGCTGGTCGTCTGGCAGACCGGGTCCGGCACCCAGACCAACATGAACGCCAATGAGGTCATCTCTAACCGCGCCATCGAAATGCTGGGCGGGCAGATGGGGTCGAAAAAGCCGATCCACCCCAATGACCATGTCAACCGGGGCCAAAGCTCCAATGACAGTTTCCCCACCGCCATGCATATCGCGGCGGCAGAACGCATCCATCACGACCTGATCCCCGCCCTGGAACAGCTGCACGCCGCCCTGGCGGCCAAGGCGGCGGAGTTCGCGGATGTCGTGAAGATCGGGCGCACGCACCTGCAGGACGCCACGCCCATGACGCTGGGTCAGGAATTTGGCGGCTATGCGCAGCAGGTGGCCTATGGCATCGACCGGGTGAAGGCGGTGCAGCCGGCCCTGCTGCGCCTGGCCCAGGGTGGCACGGCGGTGGGCACGGGCCTGAACACTGCCAAGGGTTTTGACGTGGCCTTCGCGCAGGAAGTGGCCGCCATCACCGACCTGCCCTTCATCACGGCGCCCAACAAGTTCGAGGCGCTGGCCGCCCATGACAGCATCGTGGAGGCATCGGGCGCGCTGAATACCGTTGCTGTCTCCTTGATGAAGATCGCCAATGACATCCGCCTGCTGGGTTCCGGCCCGCGCAGCGGCATCGGGGAGATCAGCCTGCCGGAAAATGAACCCGGCAGTTCCATCATGCCCGGCAAGGTGAACCCCACCCAGTCGGAAGCCATGACCATGGTGGCGGCCCAGGTGATGGGCAACCATGTGACCATCACCCATGCCGGCGCCACCGGCCATTTCGAACTGAACGTGTTCAAGCCGGTGCTGATCTATAACCTGCTGCAATCGATCAAGCTGATCGCCGATGCCAGCCGGTCCTTTGCCGAAAACTGCGTCATTGGCATCACGGCCAATATCGACCGGATCAGCCGCCTGATGGGTGAAAGCCTGATGCTGGTCACGGCGCTGAACCCCCATATCGGCTATGACAATGCCGCCAAGATCGCCAAGAAGGCGCATCATGAGGGCACAACCCTGCTGGAGGCCGGGATGGCCCTTGGCCTACTGACTGAGGCGCAGTTCCGGCAATGGGTGCGGCCCGAGGATATGGTGCATCCGGGGTGAGGGGGCGCCCCCTTTGCCCCCGTAGCGCGGATTAGGCGATAGCCGTAATCCGCGGAGCAACGTTGGTGCATTTCCGCGGATTACGCTTCGCTAATCCGCGCTACGCCCTGCCCACTAAACGGGCCGCCTGCCTCAATAAAATCACCAATAGTCCTGTTTCGGACCTATTTGCGCACCTGCGAACGGTTCGCAATGCACGGTATGCGCAAATGCAACGGAACTATGCAGGGTAAAATGGTCAGTAATGCTGACCTAACGCTAAAAAACTGCTGGCAGGGGCTGATTTTCCGTTTTATATGAACCTTACCGGCGCCATTCGGGAAAGGGGATTACCCGCCTGTTGGCGCCGTTTCCAACGGTGCGGGGCGTTTGGCCCTTCGCACTGCGGCAAGGGAAGGGGCCCGGCCCCGTTTGACGGTAAGGATTGGTTCCATGGCGACGCAGAAGATGCTGGGCTTTGTTCACACCGACCAGCGCATGCCCGAAAAGCGCGAGGCTGAGACCCGCCGCCTGGATTTCAACGAGATTTATGCCCGCTTCACCGATACCGGCGCGGTTGAACAGTCCAACCGCTGCTCGCAGTGTGGCGTGCCCTTCTGCCAGGTGCATTGCCCCGTCTCCAACAACATCCCCGACTGGCTGAAGCTGACGGCGGAAGGTCGGTTGGAAGAGGCGTATGAGCTGTCGCAGGCCACCAACAACCTGCCCGAAATCTGTGGCCGCATCTGCCCGCAGGACCGGCTGTGCGAAGGCAATTGCACCATCGAGCAGTCGACCCACGGCACGGTAACCATCGGTGCGGTGGAGAAGTACATCACCGACACGGCCTTTGATAATGGCTGGGTCAAGCCCATCGTGCCGCGTGTCGAACGCGAACAGTCGGTCGCCATCATCGGCGCCGGTCCCGCCGGCCTGGCCGCCGCTGACCAGCTGCGCAAGAAGGGCTATCAGGTCCATGTCTATGACCGGTATGACCGGGTCGGCGGCCTGCTGATGTATGGTATTCCGGGCTTCAAGCTGGAAAAGGATGTGGTCATCCGCCGCTGGAAGCTGCTGGAGGAATCGGGCGTCAAGTTTCACTTGGGTGTGGAAATCGGCCGCAATACCGACATGCGGACCCTGCGCGCCCAGCATGATGCGGTTCTGATCGCCACCGGCGTTTACAAGGCCCGCGATCTGGGCGGCCCCGGTTCCGGTCTGGACGGCATCGTTCCGGCCCTGGATTACCTGACGGCCAGCAACCGCAAGAGCCTGGGCGATACCGTCCTGGATTTTGAGACGGGCAAGCTGAACGCCAAGGGCAAGAACGTCGTCGTCATCGGCGGCGGCGATACCGCCATGGATTGCGTGCGTACCGCCATCCGCCAGGGGGCGATGTCGGTGAAGTGCGTCTATCGCCGCGACCGCAAGAACATGCCCGGCAGCCAGCGCGAAACCGCCAATGCCGAGGAAGAAGGCGTGGAATTCGTCTGGCAGACGGCGCCGGAAGGTTTCACTGGCGACGCGCATGTCACGGGCGTGAAGGCCTTCAAGATGCATATGGGTGTGGCCGACGCCACGGGCCGTCAGACCCCGATGCCCATCGAAGGCTCCAACTTCACGATGGATGCCGATCTGGTGATCAAGGCCCTGGGCTTTGATCCCGAGGATATCCCCAGCCTGTTCGGCGTACCGGAACTGAAGGTCAGCCGTTGGGGCACGGTACAGGTGAAGTATGCCACCATGATGACCAACCTGGAGGGCGTCTTCGCCGCCGGCGACATCGTGCGCGGCGCCTCCCTGGTTGTCTGGGGCATCAAGGATGGCCGCGACGCCGCCGTCGGCATCCATAACTACATCCAGGCGAAGATCGCCCAGGGCGTGGCGGTGGCGGCGGAGTAAGCGATGCCGACCGTCGCATGGATCATGGGCTTCGCCATCGTTTTCTTCTACGATGACCATGGTGAACCCCACTTCCACATCAGAGGTAGAGGTACCACCGCCAAGATAATGCTGGCGGATCTGTCTCTGGCGGAAGTGAAGGGAGAATTGACGACCCGCGAATTGCGGGAGATTCGGACATGGGCGCGCCGCCATTTGCCGGCCCTTTATCAGGCCTGGACGAATGCGCGCGCACAGCAGCCGATCCCGATGATCAAGGAGTGAGGCCATGTACTGGATTGAAGAGGCGACGGCCAATCCCGACTTCACCGTGACCATCCGCTGGAAACACGGCGCCACATCGACGGTGGATTTTAAAGGGAACATCGAGAAGGGAGGCGTCTGTACGGTCATGGCAGACCCAGCCTTCTTCACCACGAAAATGTATGTGGGTGGGGATGGTTACTACCTTGGGTGGCCTGAGGAGATTGACTTCAGCGCCGATAGCCTTTGGTATCGCACCCATCCTGAAGACCTGAAGCGCGACTATCCCGACGCCGCCGCCGAGTAACCCTGAGACACAAGAAAGACCCGACCGCACCATGCTCCGCCTCTACGACAACCTCTCCTCCGGGAACGGCTATAAGTGCCGCTGGCTGCTGACGCAGCTTGGCCTCCCGTTTCAGCGGGTGGAGATGGATACTGATGCGGGTGAGACGCGGACGGAGGCTTTCCTGGCGCTGAACCCCAACGGGCGCATCCCGCTGCTGCGGCTGGCGCCCGGTGATTTTCTGGGCGAAAGCAATGCCATCCTGCGCTGGCTGGCCGAGGACACCACGTTCTGGCCGGATAACCGCCGGGACAAGGCCGCCGTCCTGCAATGGCTGTTCTGGGAACAGTATAGCCATGAGCCCAACATCGCGACCGCGCGGTTCTGGATCACCCATAAGGTGGCGATGGACCCCGAACGCATCCATGCCCTGATCGTGAAGCGCGAGCAGGGGCATGCCGCCTTGCGGCTGATGGAGCGCCACCTGACGGGCCGTGACTGGTTCGTGGGGCAGGGCGCCACCATCGCCGACATCGCACTCTACGCCTACACCCATGTGGCGGAGGAGGGGGGCTTTGACCTTGCCCCCTATCCCGCCATCCGCGACTGGCTGGACCGGTTTGCCGCCCAGCCGAACCACATCAAGATCACAGACGCCGTGGGCACGCCCGTGCCCCTGGCCGATGCGCTGACTTCTGAACAGAGGGCCTGACCATGACCGACGCCACCATCAACGCCGGTGAGATTTTCGCGGCGGAATACACCGCCAACAAGGCCCTGCTGGATACCACCGCCTTTGTCGATACCGAACAGCACGACGCCTGCGGCGTCGGCTTCGTGGCTGCCATCGATGGCAAGCCCCGGCGCGAGGTGGTGGAAAAGGCCGTGGAGGCGCTGAGGGCGCTCTGGCACCGTGGTGCGGTCGATGCCGACGGCAAGACGGGCGACGGCGCCGGCATCCATGTGCAGCTGCCCCAGGCCTTCTTTCGCGAACATGTCGTCCGCACCGGCCATCCGGAGCCCAAGGGCCTGATCGCCGTCGGCCAGGTCTTCCTGCCGCGCACCGACCTGTCGGCGCAGGAACGCTGCCGCGCCATTGTCGAGACGGAAATCCTGAACTGGGGCTACACCATCTATGGCTGGCGCCAGGTGCCCATCGATATCTCGATCATCGGCGAGAAGGCCAACGCCACAAGGCCCGAGATCGAACAGATCATGGTCGGCAATGACGGCACCGTCTCTGACGAGCAGTTCGAGCGCGACCTCTACATCATCCGCCGCCGCATCGAAAAGGCGGTGGCCGGTGAACAGATCGGCGGCTTCTATATCTGCACGCTGTCGGCCCGCTCCATCATCTATAAGGGCATGTTCCTGGCCGAACAGCTGACGGCCTTTTATCCGGACCTGCTGGACGCGCGGTTTGAGAGCAATTTCGCCGTCTATCACCAGCGCTACTCCACCAACACCTTCCCGACCTGGCAGCTGGCCCAGCCCTTCCGCACGCTGGCCCATAATGGTGAGATCAACACCCTGCGCGGCAATGTCAACTGGATGAAGGCGCATGAGACGCGCATGTATTCCGAGGCGTTCGGCGCGCATGTGGAGGATCTGAAGCCCGTCATCCAGGTCGGTTCGTCGGATTCCGGCGCGCTGGATGCCGTGTTCGAGCTGATGCTGATGTCCGGTCGTTCGGCCCCCATGGTGAAGACCATGCTGGTACCCGAGGCCTGGTCGAACAAGGAAGTGATGCCGCAGGCCCACCGCGACCTGTACAGCTACGCCAATGCCGTGATGGAGCCGTGGGACGGTCCGGCGGCGCTGGCCATCTATGATGGTCGCTGGGTTGTGGGTGGTGTGGACCGTAATGGCCTGCGCCCGCTGCGCTATGTCATCACCGGCGACGGCCTGATCATCGGCGGGTCGGAGACCGGCATGGTCAAGATCAACGAACAGGCCGTGGTGGAGAAGGGCCGCCTGGGTCCGGGGCAGATGATTGCCGTCGACCTGAAGGAAGGCAAGCTGTTCCACGACCGCGAGATCAAGGACAACCTGGCCTCCGGTCGCCCCTATGGCCAATGGATTGGTGAGATCACGGTCCTGGACGATCTGGTCAAGAAGGCTCCGGTGGAGCCGGCGGAACTGTCCAAGGATGAGCTGCGCCGCCGTCAGCTGGCCTATGGCATCACCATGGAGGATCTGGAGCTGATCCTGCAGCCCATGGTCGATGACGCCAAGGAAGCCGTTGGATCGATGGGTGACGACAGCCCCATCGCGGTTTTGTCCGACAAGTATCGCGGCCTGCACCATTATTTCCGCCAGAACTTCGCCCAGGTCACCAACCCGCCCATCGACAGCCTGCGCGAAACCCGCGTCATGTCGCTGAAGACGCGTCTGGGTAACCTGGGCAACATCCTGGACGAGGATTCGACCCAGTGCCGCCTGTTGCAGCTGGAAAGCCCCGTGCTGACCAGTGCGGAATTCCGCGCCATGCGCAAATATATGGGCGCGACCGCGGCGGAGATCGACTGCACCTTCGAACCGGCTTCCGGCCCCAACGCCCTGCGCGATGGTCTGCGCCGTATCCGTCAGGAGGCGGAGGATGCGGTACGTGGCGGTGCCACCCATGTCATCCTGACGGATGAGGCGATGACGGCCAACCGCGCGCCCATGCCGATGATCCTGGCGACCGGTGCCGTCCACACCCATCTGATCCGTCAGCAGCTGCGCACCTTCACCTCACTGAATGTGCGGTCGGGCGAATGCCTGGACGTGCATTATTTCGCGGTGCTGATCGGCGTCGGCGCCACCACCGTCAATGCCTATATCGCCCAGGAAGCCATCGCCGACCGCCACCGCCGTGGCCTGTTCGGCACGATGAGCCTGGAGGAGTGCCTGAAGCGCTACAAGAAGGCCATCAATGACGGTCTGCTGAAGGTCATGTCCAAGATGGGCATTTCCATCATCAGCTCCTATCGTGGTGGCCTGAATTTCGAGGCTATCGGCCTGTCGCGCTCCCTGGCTGCGGAATATTTCCCCGGTCTGCCGTCCCGCATCTCCGGCCTGGGCCTGAATGGCGTTCAGGAAGAGGTCGTGGGCCAGCACAAGATCGCCTATGACGAGGATGTGGTGGCCCTGCCGGTCGGCGGCTTCTACCGCTTCCGCAAGGGCGGCGACCGCCACGCCTGGGAAGGTGGCCTGATCCACCTGATGCAGACGGCGGTGGGCACTGACAGCTTCTCCACCTTCAAGAAATATTCCGAGGCGCTGCACAAGCGTCCGCCCATCAACCTGCGCGACCTGCTGGATTTCAAGCCGGCGGAAAAGTCGGTGCCGGTGGATGAGGTGGAAAGCATCACCTCGCTCCGCAAGCGTTTCATCACGCCAGGCATGTCGCTGGGCGCCCTGTCGCCCGAGGCACATGGCACCCTGAACGTGGCCATGAACCGCATCGGCGCCCGCTCGGTCAGCGGGGAGGGTGGCGAGGACCCGGCACGTTTCAAGCCCGACGCCAATGGCGACAACTGGAACAGCGCCATCAAGCAGGTGGCCTCTGGCCGCTTCGGCGTGACGGCGGAATATCTGAACCAGTGCCGCGAGATCGAGATCAAGGTGGCCCAGGGTGCCAAGCCCGGTGAAGGCGGGCAGCTGCCCGGCTTCAAGGTCACCGAACTGATCGCCAAGCTGCGCCACTCCACGCCGGGCGTGATGCTGATCAGCCCGCCGCCGCATCATGACATCTACTCGATCGAAGACCTGGCGCAGCTGATCTATGACCTGAAGCAGATCAACCCGACGGCCAAGGTCTGCGTGAAGCTGGTGTCGCGGTCCGGTATCGGCACCATCGCCGCCGGCGTGGCCAAGGCCGGTGCGGACATCATCCTGGTCGCCGGTCATAATGGCGGCACCGGTGCCTCGCCGCAGACCTCGGTCAAATATGCGGGCGTGCCGTGGGAAATGGGCCTGTCGGAAGTGCAGCAGGTGCTGACGCTGAACCGTCTGCGCCACCGCGTGACCCTGCGCACCGATGGCGGCCTGAAGACGGGCCGTGACATCGTGATGGCCGCCATGCTGGGTGCCGAGGAGTTTGGTATCGGCACGGCGGCCCTGGTCGCCATGGGCTGCATCATGGTCCGCCAGTGCCATTCCAACACCTGCCCCGTCGGTGTCTGCGTGCAGGATGAAGACCTGCGCCAGAAGTTCACGGGCACGCCGGAAAAGGTCGTCAACCTGTTCAGCTTCATCGCGGAGGAAGTGCGCGAGATCCTGGCGAACCTGGGCTTCCGCGAGCTGCGTGAAGTGGTGGGCCGTTCGGACCTGCTGCATCAGGTCAGCCGTGGTGCCGCCCATCTGGACGATCTGGACCTCAACCCGCTGCTGTCGGTGGCCGATCCGGGTGAATATGCCCGCTACTGCACGCTGGTTGGCCGCAACGAGGTGCCGGACACGCTGGACGCCCAGATGATCAAGGACGCCAAGGCCTTGTTCGAAGTGGGTGAGAAGACCCAGATGCAGTATCACGCCCAGAACACGCATCGCGCCATCGGCACGGCGCTGTCGGGCATGATCACCCGCAAGTTCGGCATGAAGGGCCTGCAGCCCGGCCACGCCACGGTCCGCCTGCGCGGCTCGGCGGGTCAGTCGCTGGGGGCCTTCGCGGTGCAGGGGCTGAAGCTGGAAGTGTTCGGCGATGCCAATGACTATGTCGGCAAGGGCCTGTCGGGCGGCACCATCGTGGTGCGTCCGCTGACGGCCAGCCCGTTGAAGACCAACGAGAATACGATCATCGGCAACACCGTCCTGTACGGTGCCACGGCGGGCAAGCTGTTCGCGGCGGGGCAGGCGGGTGAGCGTTTCGCGGTGCGCAACTCCGGCGCCACGGTCGTGGTCGAAGGCTGCGGTTCCAACGGCTGCGAGTATATGACGGGCGGTCTGGCCGCCATCCTGGGCAAGGTCGGCGACAATTTCGCCGCCGGCATGACGGGCGGCATGGCCTATGTCTATGACGAGGAGGGCCAGTTCCCGCTGTTCGTGAACCCGGAAAGCGTCATCTGGCAGCGCCTGGAGGTCCCGCATTACGAGGATCAGTTGAAGGCCCTGATCCAGGAACATATCGACGAGACGGGCAGCCGCTGGGCCGCCCAGCTTCTCAACGACTGGGAACTGGTGCGGGGCAAGTTCTGGCAGGTGGTCCCGAAGGAGATGCTGAACCGGCTGCCGATCCCTGTTACGGCAGCGGAACGACTGAGCGCCGAGTAAGACCAAGTAAGGATAGGGGGCCGAAAGGCCCCCTTTTCTTTTGGGCGTGCGACTCGGGAAGCGAGGCTTTCTGCGGCTTGCGAGTCGCAGGTGAGAATCGCAAGTCGAATCTATCCTTACTTGGGATGCGGCGGGAGTCGGTAAGGAGAGGGCAGCCAGATTGCGCGGCCTGGATTGAATATCTTTTCCGTTTACATCATATAATTATAGTCCTCCGCCGTGCGATTGCGAAAACTACGGCTTTGCAGTAGTCTGCTTGAGGGCGCCATGTTCGGGTGGGACCCAGCCAAGGCCATCTCCAACCTTGTGAAGCATAATGTGAGCTTCGAGTTGGCCTGCGCGGTCTTCAAAGACCCGTTCGCCGTGGAATGGCAGGATGACAGTCAGGACTATGGGGAGGATCGTTTCTTGATCCTCGGCATGGTGGACGGGCGGGTGCTCCATGTCACCTATGTCGAGCGGAACGGCAATGTCCGCCTGATTTCTGCACGGAGAGCGGAAGCCTATGAGCGCCGATATTATCATGAAGCAAATGCCTGACACCGCCGGTCACGACTGGTCTCGATTGGACGCCATGACCGGAGAGGAAAGCCATGCGGCGGCCCTGTCGGACCCCGATGCGCAGCCTTTGACCCCTGAACAGATATCGCGGCTGCGCCGCGTACCACAGGTTCGGGTCATTCGTCGGGCTTTGGGATTGAGCCAGGAGGAATTTGCTGCACGCTTCCATATCCCGGTCGCGACCCTGCGCGATTGGGAGCAAAGCCGGAAGGAGCCTGATGCAGCCACGCGCGCCTATCTCAAGGTGATCGCCCATGCTCCCGATATGGTTAGTACGGCGCTTGGGAAACGGGAGACGTAGCCGGCAATCGACCGTGTTTCAAAGCACCCCTAAACGCAAAACCGGCGCCCCGTTGCCGGGACGCCGGTTTCACCACTCTCATACCAAGCCCAAACCCTTACGCGGCATTCACCTGTTCGGTCTGGGCCAACAGCGCGAAAAGGGCGTCGCCCGATTCCGCGCCGCGCAGCTTGTCACAAAGCACCGGGTCCCGCAGAGCGCGTGACACGCGTGCCAGGGCCTTCAGGTGATCGGCACCAGCCCCTTCCGGGGCCAGCAGCAGGCAGATCAAATCCACCGGCTGTTCGTCGATCGCCTCGAAATCAACCGGCTTTTCCAGCCGGGCGAAAATGGCCATGACGCCGGTCAGGCCCGGCAGCTTGCCATGCGGGATACCGATGCCGCGCCCCACGCCCGTGGTGCCCAGGCGTTCACGTTCCACCAGCACGTCGAAAATGGCCCGTTCATGCTGGCCGGTCAGGTCGGCCGCCTTCTTCGCCAGTTCCTGAAGGACCTGCTTTTTGGAGCCGGCCTTCAGGTTCGGGAGGATCGCCTCCGGCGTCAAAAGATCATTCATCGCTGCCGAAGGGGTCTGGAATGAAGGGGATACGGAACGTAGGGACAGAGCCATGGGGTACGCATCACCTTACTGTTTCACCGACCCGGCCGCCCCGGCAGGGTCTACCCAGCCGATGTTACCATCGGGCCGGCGATAGATCATGTTCAACCCGCCATGGGCGCGGTTGCGGAACATCAATGCCGGCAGCTCGCCAAGGTCCATGCGCATCACCGCGTCACTGACCGTCAGCATTTCGATGGAAGTTTCCATCTCCGCGACGACCACGCCGTGATGCCCGTTCCCTTCCGGAGCCGGCGCTTCATCCGCCGCATAATCGTCGGAATCCGTCTCCGCTTCAAGGATGTACTTGCGGGCGGCCTGAATGGGCAGCTGGTTCAGCGTGGTCCGTTCATGATGATCCTTCAGACGACGCTTGTAACGGCGCAGACGCTTGGCCACGCGGTCGGCAGCCTCGTCGAAGGCGGGATAGGGTTCCGTGGCTTCGGCGTTCGACTGCAACAGAATCCCGCGACCGACATGCACCTGGATATCGGCCTTGTACAGATGCGCATCCTTCGAGAGGATGACGGTCGCCTCCATAGGGTTCCCGAAATATTTTCCGACCATCGATGCCAGCTGATCCTTCACATGGGTCCGCAGTGCATCGCCCACATCCAGTTGCTTGCCTTTGACGGTAACTTGCATATTCGACCTGTCGTTTCAGGGCGCATGGCCTGACCCGAAGGAACCGTCATCCAGGAACCGGCATCCAGACCGGGAGTCCCAGGATGGGTATTCCTTCAGCGGCCAGCGCAGGGGTTACAACCCAAGGGCCTTTTCCCGACGGCGCTGGACTGAAGAAGGGATCTTCATGCCTTCACGATACTTCGCCACCGTCCGGCGTGCAATGTCGATCCCATCGGCACGCAGGATTTCCACGATTTTATCATCGGACAGGGTGTCATCTGCCTTTTCCGCATCGATCAGGGCCTTGATGCGATAACGCACAGCCTCTGCCGAATGGGCCGCCTGGCCGTCGGCACCCTGGATGGCGGAGGTGAAGAAGTATTTAAGTTCGAACACCCCACGCGGGGAGGACAGGAACTTATTGGTGGTAACCCGGCTGACGGTGCTTTCATGCATGCCGATGGCTTCTGCAATATCGCGCAGAATCAGGGGCTTCATGAATTGCAGGCCGTGCAGGAAGAAGGCGTCCTGCTGGCGCACGATCTCGGTCGCGACCTTCAGGATGGTGTTGGCCCGCTGATGCAGGCTTTTCACCAGCCAGCTCGCCGACTGGAACTGTTCGGCGATATATTCCTTGTCGGCCTTGCTGCGGGCACCCGTGTTCACGCGGCTGTGATAGCGCTGATTGACTAGGACGCGGGGCAGCGTCTCGGTATTCAGCTCCACGATCCAGCCGCCGCCGGGGCTGGCGCGCATCAGGATGTCGGGAACCACCGTCTGGACGGGTTCGAAATCAAAGGCCAGCGCCGGCTTCGGGTTCAGCACCCTGATCTCGGCTACCATGTCCGAGAGGTCTTCGGCGTCACAGCCGCAGACCTTCAGCAATTGCTGAAGATTGCGCGCCGCCAGCAAGGGCAGATTGGCCAGCAGCGCCTGCATGCAGGGGTCCAGGCGGTTCTTCTCCCGCAACTGGTTGCCCAGGCATTCGGCCAGCGTGCGCGCGAAGATGCCGGCGGGGTCGAAGCGCTGCATGCGCAGCAGCACCGTTTCCACCTGCTCCAGCCCGCAACCCAGCTGGACCGCCACTTCCTCCAGATTACCGGTGAAGTACCCGGCCTCGTCCAGATGGTCCAGCAGGGCGTAGGCGACCAGCCGGTCCAGCCGGTCTGGAAAATCCATCGTAATCTGTTCTTCCAGATGGTCGCGCAGCTTCGGCCTCTCTGTCAGGGTTGCCTCGAACCCCTCGCCATCATCATCGAATCCGCCCGACCGGGATGACCAGTCGCCAAACTGCTCTCCCGACCCCAGCCCCGCACTGTCCATGTCGGCGGCGGAGCTGTTGGTGTAAACATTTTCGAAATCGGTATCGAGCGGCGCATCGTTGGACCCGGCCATCCGGTCGGACGTGGCCAGTTCTACCGTGTCGGCCACCCGGCTTTCATTCACGGGGGTCGGCGCTTCCTCCCGGTCCACGCCCGTGGTGGGCGCGTCGTTCCAGTCATTGCCGTCATCGCGTTCCAGCAGCGGATTGCGTTCCAGCTCCTGGTCCACATAGTCGGCCAGCTCCAGGTTCGACAGCTGAAGAAGCTTGATCGCCTGCTGAAGCTGCGGCGTCATCACCAGCGACTGTGCCTGGCGTATATCGAGCCGTTGCTGGAGCGCCATTCTTGCCGAAAAACCTGTTCTGACGGGCTTATTTCTGCCGGTTGCACCAATGCCGGTTCAAAGGCCCGACGGTGGTGATCCTTGAAACGCCGCTGCCATCATCCCTGACGGCCACTCGGCTGGCATACCCCCGTCGGCTGTTCCCAGCGAGGCTCAAGGTACGATGCAAGACGCATGCCCGCAACAGTTAGGCCCGGCGAGGCCGAAAATTATTCCATTGCTTTCTGCCAAACCCTTGCTCCATCGGGCTTGCGGGATTTTGCTTGGCATGGTGTTCAGAATTGAATAGTTTAATTAAACTATGAAAGCAGCGCTCCTCATCCTAGGCATCCTGCATCGTGGGGATATGCATCCCTACGAAATCAAGCGACGCCTGACCCACGCCATGGTCGACCGCTATGTCGATATGGATGTCGGCACACTTTATTACGCGGTCCGGCAACTGGCCAAGGAAGGCCATATCCGGGCGGTGGGGGAGGAGCGGGTGGCCCGTGGTGGCGCGCGCACCGTCTATACCCTGACCGACAGCGGGCGGGACCATTTCTCCACCTTGATGGTGGAACAGTTCAGCCTGCGGCAGCCGGCCTTTCACCCCTTGCATCCGGCCTTGATGTTCCTGCACCGCGCCGACCCTGCCGCCATCCTGCCGCTGCTGACGGAACGGATGGCCGCGTACAGGGAGGGTCACGCCATGCTGACGGGCCTGCTGACCGGCATGGGCGGGATGCTCTCCACCGGCAGCCAGCTTCTCATGGAGCATTGCCGCGATACCGCCGCCCTGGAGGTATCGTGGCTGCAACGGGTGATCGCGGCGGTCCAGGCCGGTGCCCGCGATGCCAATATTTCCGGCCTGACATCGGCAGGCCTCATCCCTGCCGATTTCCAGCAACAGGCCCCCAACACGGAACCGAATGATGAAAACGCCTGAGGCCGCCGCCGCGCGCCGCGCCCTGTTTGCCAACCGCAATTTTCGCTGGCTGCTGGCTGGCGGGGTCATTTCCATGCTGGGGGATCAGTTCACGCTGCTGGCCATGCCCTGGCTGATGCTGAAATTGACGGGCGATACGCTGGCCCTGGGGCTGGTGCTAGCCATCATGGGGGTGCCGCGCGCCTTGTTCATCCTGGTCGGCGGGGCCTTGACCGACCGTTATTCCGCCCACCGCGTCCTGATGCTGACCAAGCATGTCAATACGGTGCTGCTGGGCCTGCTGGGCGCGCTGGTCTGGTTCGATACATTGCCGCTCTGGGCGCTCTATCCGCTGGCGCTTGGTATCGGGCTGGCCAGCGCCTTCTCGATCCCCGCCGGCACCTCCATCCTGCCTACCGTCGTGGCGCGCGGACAGCTGGCGGCGGCCAATGGCGTGATGATGGGACTGCGGCAGGTGGCGTTGCTGCTGGGCCCGGCTCTGGCCGGGCTGCTGATCGCCCTGTCGGCGCCGGGTGATGCGGCGGTGACGGGGGCGAAGGACAGCGGCACCGGCATCGCCTTCCTGCTGGACGCGGCCAGTTTCGCCCTGTCGGCCTGGACCTTGTCCAAGGTCAGGGCGGCCATGGCCGACCCGGCGGCGGCGGCCACGGGTCTGTTCCGCTCGATCGGGGAGGGGTTGCGGCATTTCTGGTCCGACACGCATCTGCGGGCCCTGTGCCTTTATTTTGCGGCGGTGTCGGCCCTGATCGCGGGGCCGGTGCAGGTGGGGCTGCCCGTGCTGGTGGATCAGCGTCTGGGTGGGGCGGGCCTTCTGGGCGCGGTCCTGGCCGCCCATGGTGCCGGCACCTTGCTGGGGCTGGCCGTGTCGGCGGCGCGGCCCTCCTGGCGGCTTGGCACGCTGGGCCTGACCATCCTGGCCGTCGATACGACCTGTGGCCTGCTGTTCCTG
Source organism: Niveispirillum sp. FG156 (assembly GCF_057809555.1). Classification (NCBI taxonomy): domain Bacteria; kingdom Pseudomonadati; phylum Pseudomonadota; class Alphaproteobacteria; order Rhodospirillales; family Azospirillaceae; genus Niveispirillum; species Niveispirillum sp. FG156. The sequence continues at coordinate 79,059 of NZ_JBMDKE010000030.1, forward strand.
CCCACGGCCCTGGTCACGGCACCGTGGCAACTGATCGGCCTGCTGTTCACCGTGGGGGCGATGGCGGGTTTCCTGCAGGTCCGGGTCTGGACCTGGATGCAGCGGCGCGTGCCACCCGCCATGCTGGGCCGGGCCATGTCGCTGTTCATGTTCATCTTCATGGGCGTCGGGCCGCTATCCGCCGCCGTCACGGGCGCCTTGCTGCGGCAACTGACCGTGACGCAGATGATGCTGATTGCAGGCGTCAGCCTGATCACCCTGGCCCTGGCCGGCATGGTGCTGACGCCCATCCGGCACGTGCGCGACGCGGACGCTTCTTTACCATCGGCTTGAAAGATTGACCGATGGTCAATCTTTCAAGCCCTTCAATCGCCAGCGCCCACATCCGTGGGCTTCGGCTACGCCGCATGAGCGGCGCGGCGCCAGTCGGCGCCGTACCGACGGTCAAACATTTTGACCGTCGGTGTTACAGGCTGAACCGTTCGCCCAGATAGACGCGGCGCACATCCTTGTGCGCCACGATCTCCGACGGGGTGCCCTGCATCAGGACGACGCCGTCATGCAGGATATAGGCGCGGTCCACGATATCCAGCGTCTCGCGCACATTATGATCGGTGATCAGCACGCCGATGCCGCGTTCGCGCAGATGGCTGACCAGCTCACGGATCTCGTTCACGGCGATGGGGTCCACGCCCGCGAACGGTTCGTCCAGCAGGATGAAGTGCGGCTGGCTGGCCAGCGCGCGGGCGATTTCGGCGCGCCGCCGCTCACCACCCGACAGGGCCAGGGCCGGCGTGCGGCGCAGATGTGTGATGGAAAACTCGGCCAGCAGTTCATCCAGCCGCTGTTCGCGGATATCGCGGTCAGGTTCCACCACCTCCAGGACCGCGCGGATATTGTTCTCCACACTCAATCCCCGGAAAATGCTGGCTTCCTGCGGCAGATAGCCGATGCCCAGCCGCGCGCGGCGATACATGGGCAGGGAGGTGACATCCACCCCGTCCAGCGTGATGCTGCCATGGTCGGGCAGGATCAGGCCGGTGATGATGTAAAAGCAGGTGGTCTTGCCGGCCCCGTTGGGACCCAGAAGTCCCACCGCCTCGCCCCGGTTCACCGACAGCGAGATGTCGCGCAGGACAGGACGGCTTTTATAGGCCTTGCCGATCCGCGAAGCCACAAGGCCCGTATTGTCGGTGACCAGACGCGGGCCGGTCGCGGACTTGTCCTGGGTTGGCTGGGTCATGGCTTCTCGCTCCCCTTCGGGTTGGCGGGCGGGCTGGGCTGCTGCGGCATGCCGCCCTCACCCTGCCGGTTGGGAATGAACAGACCCTTTACACGCTCGCCCGTGGCAGGGGCGGTCGCTGGCGGGGCGGCACCCGGCGTACGGGATAGAATACGGCTGACACCGGACTTCAGGTCAACCTCTGCCGCAGGGCCGTTCAGCTGATTCTGGCCGCGCGTGACACGGACATTGCCGGTCAGCAGCGCACGCTCGCTATCCAGGTCATAGGTGCCCTTGTCGCCGCGCGCTGTTTCCGTCTTGGTGGTGATGACCACGCCGCCATCGGCATCGACGCGCGACAGGCCCAGCTTGTCGCCGGCATCGCGCGACAGCAGCGCCACCAGACGGTCGGCGCGGATACGGTCCTGCGGCCGGGCGGCCAGCGCGTCGCCCCGCGCGACCGCCAGTTCCTGCTCACGCCAATATTCCAGACTGTCGCGGGCCGTCACCGTCTCGGTCGGGGTGGTCAGGCGCAGGCCTTCGCCCGTCAGCACCGCCACCGACTTGTCCAGGTCATAGATGGCGCGGGAGCCGTGGGCGGTGCGGTCGGTATTCTTCAGCTGCACATTGCCTTCGGCCAGCAGGCGATAGACCTCGTTCCCGCCATCCTTGGTCTTGCGGAAATAAGCGGCCAGTGTGTCGGCGGTCAGGACCATGTCGCCCTGCGTGGCCGTGGCCCCGCCGCGCGCGATGGCGACCTGCAACTTATCGTGATATTCGAACCCGGCCGGGGCATCGACCTCGATCGGCTTTGATCCGCCAATCTCCAGCGAGGGGGTGGCGGTGGCGGGCGCGTCCGATACCGGTGCCTGCTGCGCCAGACCGGTGCCGGCGGCCAGCGCCAGACCCAGCGCCAACGGTGCCAGACGGCGGCCCCACCCGATATTCACCCGCATCACAGACTTCATGGTGCCGTTGCCCCCGGCTTGTCATTCGTTTGAGCCGTCTGGCCCGACCCCGCCCCAAAGGCCCGCAGCCGCGCATGGCCGGTGAAGACCAGCACATCGCCATCCTGCAACACGCGGAAGCCACCGGCCTCCACCGTTCCCATCGGCCCCTGGCCCTCCACGGGCCTGTTGCCCCAGGCGATACCCTTCTTCACGTCCAGTATGGCCTCTTGCGTGCGCAACTCATAGCCTGACCCGTGATAGAAGCTGACCGGGCCTTGCAGGGACAAAACCTGCTTGTCCTGATCATAGGCACCCTTGGCCGCCGCCATGGACAGCCAGGCGCCGCGCTTCAGCGTGATATCCGCCTGCGGCACCGTCAGGTCGACGGTGGACCGGCCCCCGCCCTGCTGTGCGGCGCGTTCGGCCCTGATCTCAAAGGGCTGGTCGCCCTTGTCGGTGCCCAGATAGCGGGCCTGGGTCAGTTCCAGGTCGCCCTGTGCTGGTCCCGGCTTCGACTTGTCCGACGATCCGCCGAATAGCGGCCAGATGAAGATGGTCAGCAGCACCACACCCGCCACCGCCGGAAGCGCCACCCGCGCCACCCGGACCGCCTTGCTGTGCGCAAACGGATCGCGTCCGCCGCCTGCCGGCAGGCGCGGCGCGGTGGGCCGGTTGGACGGGGCGGGGGCGGTGGCCATGGGTGGGGAAATGTCCTTGCGGATGTTCAGGTGTCAGGGGCGCAGCAGATGACAGAACAGGACGGCAATTCTGTGACGGGCCGCACAGGGCCGGCCCGCCATGCTGTCAGCGCGCATCAAGGTCAGTGCGAGAAGATATCGGGCTCTTCCCAGCCCAGCAGGTCCAGCTTGCCGCGCGCCGGCAGGAAGGCGAAGCAGGCCTCCGCCAGTTCGCGCCTTCCCTCGCGCTCCAGCAGCGCATCCAGCTTTTCCTTGATCTGATGCAGGTAGAGCACGTCGGAAGCAGCGTATTTCAGCTGTTCCTCGTTCAGGTCCGAGGCGCCCCAGTCGCTGGACTGCTGCTGCTTGGACAGCTCGATCCCCGTCATCTCCTTGCACAGATCCTTCAACCCGTGCCGGTCGGTGGAGGTGCGAACCAGCTTGGAGGTGATCTTGGTGCAATAGATGGGGGCGCAGGTGATGCCCAGCGCCTTGTACAGCACGGCGACATCGAAGCGCGCGAAATGGAACAGCTTCAGGACCGAAGGGTCCTCCATCAGGCGCTTCAGGTTGGGGGCCAGGGTCTGGCCCTTACGGATTTGCACCAGATGGGCATTGCCATCGCCGGACGACAGCTGCACCAGGCACAGCCGGTCGCGATGCGGGTTCAGGCCCATGGTCTCCGTATCGACGGCGACGACGGGCCCCAGGTCCAGGCCGTCGGGCAGGTCACCATCGTAAAGGGAGATCTGGGCCATGAGCTGTGTTCCTTGCTGGCAGAAATTATGTGCGCACTTCCCCTTATCGGTTGCCGGACCGTTCATCGCAAGGGGCGATGCCGCAAGGGTCCGATGCCGAGGCGAGGGGAAGGGCCAAAAACGCTTAAGGCCGCCGGGGTTGCCGGCGGCCTTAAGAGCGTTAATGCGGATGGTGCCCAGAAGAAGACTCGAACTTCCACACCTTGCGGTACAGGTACCTGAAACCTGCGCGTCTACCAATTCCGCCATCTGGGCGTATCCGAACCGCGCTTTCCGTCGTTGCCGATGGGCGGCGCGTCGTGGAGCGGCTGTATAAAGGGGGGCTTTGCGGGCGTCAACAGGTTTGTTGATTTTTTCTCGACGCAATTTTTGGCGCGCTGCGATTGGCCCAGAAACGCTTAAGGCCGCCGGGATTAACCGGCGGCCTTAAATGCGTTACATCGGAATGGTGCCCAGAAGAAGACTCGAACTTCCACACCTTGCGGTACAGGTACCTGAAA
>NZ_JBMDKE010000031.1:0-82421 GCF_057809555.1 Niveispirillum sp. FG156
CTGCGGCCGGGGGGCCCCCCCCCCGGCCGGACTTTTCAGGGGGGGAGATAGAGTTAGCGTTGCCCCCTCACCCTCCCCTTGGCTGACGCCAACGGGCCCCTCCCTCTCCCGCCAAGCGGGCGAGGGGCAAATTTTCTCCCCTCGCCCACGAAAGTGGGAGAGGGAGGGGCCCAAGCCCCCCAGGGCTTGGGAGGGTGAGGGAACCACGTCCCCACGCCCGCCCCACCCCCAAAAAACCGAAAGGCCCCCGCCATGTCCCGCCTGCTGACGACCGCCGCCACCCTGCTGGCCCTGGCCGCCCCTGCGGCGGCGGACCTCGCCCCCTATCGCGACCGGCCCTTTGCCGATGACGTGGTCTATTTCGTGGTCACCGACCGCATGGCCAATGGCGACACGTCCAACGACAAGGGCGGCCTGACGGGCACGCCGGAACAGACCGGCTTTGATCCCACCGATATCGGCATGTTCCATGGCGGGGATTTTCAGGGTCTGGCGCAGAAGCTGGACTATATCCAGGGGCTGGGCGTCACCGCCATCTGGGTCACCCCGCCCGTCGTGAACAAGGTGGTGCATAAATATGATGGCGGCCTGTCGGCGGGTTATCACGGCTATTGGGGCCTGGATTTCCTGAATGTCGATCCGCATCTGGGCGGCAATGCTGCCTTCAAGGCCTTTGTCGACGCAGCGCACGCCCGCAATATCAAAATCATCATGGATATCGTGGTGAACCATACGGGCGACGTGATCCAGTTCCGGGAATGCGACCCGACCAGCATGTCCAAGCCCTGCCCCTACCGGTCCAAGGGCGACTATCCCACCACCCGCCGCGCGTCGGACGGGGCCGCCATCAATCCGGGTTTCAAGGGCGATGGTACGGCCCATCAGACGGTGCCCAACTACGCCGCCCTGACTGACATCAATTACGCCTACACGCCGTACGTCCCGGCAGGCGAAGCGACCGTGAAGAACCCTGCCTGGATGAATGACCCGCGCCATTACCATAATCGCGGCGACAGCCATTTCAGCGGGGAGGACAGCATTTTTGGCGACTTCTCCCGCCTGGATGATCTCTACACCGAACAGCCCGCCGTCATCGACGGGATGATCGATATCTACAAGCACTGGATCAAGGAATACGGCATCGACGGCTATCGCCTGGACACCGCCAAACATGTGAACCCCGAATTCTGGCACCGTTTCGTGCCGGAGATCACGGCCTTCGCCAGGGCCCAGGGCATTCCCAACTTCATCATTTTCGGCGAAGTGGCCAATGAAAAGCCGGCGGACCTCGCCGCCTATACCGATATCCTGGGCCTCCCCTCGGTGCTGGATTTCGGCCTGTCGGCGGCAGCACGGGACACGCTGGGCATGGGCGCCGATCTCGACCTTTGGGACGGGCTGTTCCGCGCCGACCGGCTCTACCCTGCCGGCGACGAGACCGCCCACCAGCTGGCGACCTTCATCTCCAACCATGATCAGGGGCGCCTGGCCTTCAAAATCCGCAAGGCCAACCCGAAAATGAAGGCCGAGGAGCTGCAGGCCCGCGTGGCGCTGGGCCACGCCATGATGTTCTTCTCACGCGGCGTGCCGACCCTCTATTACGGCGATGAACAGGGCTTTGTGGGTCTGGCCGATGACAAGGCCTCGCGCCAGCCGATGTTCGCCAGTGCGTCCAAACAATTCAACACCGAGGAACGCCTGGGCACCATCGGCCCCCGCACCGGCGACGCCTTCCAACCCGGCCACAGCCTCTACCGCGCCTTCGCAACCATGGCCGCCATCCGTCAGGCCCATCCCGGCCTGCGTCAGGGCAGCACAATCATGCGCTATTTCGAACGCAAGGGTCCGGGCCTCCTGGCCTTTTCTCGCATCGACGACGCGCGGGGCGAACAATTCCTCATCGTCGCCAACACCGACACCAAACCCCGTTCCCTGACGCTGGACACCGAAGGCCCCGGTACCACCTGGACCGCCCTGCATGGCACCTGCGCCACGGGCCAAGGGAGCGCCTACAGCGTCACTGTCCCGGCGCTGGATTATGTGGTGTGCCGGAAGGGGTGAGAAAGCCCGCCAATCCCCTCCCTCTATTGCCTCCCCGGCGAAGGCCGGGGGCCCAGGGGCCACACGCACTACCTCTCCACCGACTCCAATCAAAGCTGCTGAAACGTCGGGCTCGCGGCCCCTGGGCCCCGGCCTTCGCCGGGGAGGCAACAAAGGGAAAAGCAACAAAGGGGGAGGCGATAAAGAACCAGAATAGCTATGAAAGCCGCAAAGAACCTCTGAAGCGGAGCGTAGCCTCCCCCTCAAACCACCTCTTCCTCCGCCACCGGCCCGTTGCGCATCAGTGCCGCCAGCCGCCGCAGCGCCACGGTCAGCGCCTGCTGGTCCGGTGCCGCCCCCAAGCCCACCCGCACATATTTGCGCGGCGGTTCCGGGGCCATGGCGAAGGCGGCACCAGGGATGACCGCCGCCCCCATCTTGCGCGCCGCCTCGGCAAAGGCGCGGTCGGTCCAATAGGGGGGAAGGGTGACCCAGGCATGGTGCCCCTGCGCGTGCGCCACCATCGACCCGATGGGCAGTTCGCGCCGGGCAATCGCCTGCCGCTCTTCCGCCTCCTGCCGGATCGCGGCCAGGATCTCCTGCGCTGTCCCATCCTCAATCCACCCCGTCGCGACGGCCACCGATAAGGGCGGGGCCATCTGGGCCGTGGCGCGCAGATGGGCGCGCACCGCCGGGATATCGGCGCCCACCGGGGCCACCAGATAGGCAACGCGCAGGCCCGGCGTCAGGCATTTCGACAGGCTGGCAATATGCCAGACCCGTTCCGGCGCCAAGGCCGCCAGCGGCGGCGGGCCGGGATCGGCCAGCATGCCATAGGCGTCATCCTCGATCAGGGTCAGGTTCAGATCGCGTGCCACCTTCACGATGGCCTGGCGCCGCTCCAGCGGCATGGTGGTGCAGGTCGGGTTATGGATGGTGGGGATCAGATAGACGATCTTCGCCTCGGCATTGCGCGCCACCGTGCTCAACGCTTCCGGCACGATGCCCATGCTATCGGTCTGGATCGGCGTCACATACAGGCCACGCAGCTGAGTCGCCATGCGGAACCCGGTATAGGTGAACGGGTCCGTCATCACATCGCCGCCCCACCCGCCCAGCAGGGTCAGCAGGGCCGACAGACAGGCCTGCGCCCCACCCGTGACCAGCACCCTGCCGGCATCCAGATCGGGGATGCGGGCCGACAGCCATTTCGCCCCCGCCCGCCGGTCACCATCCCCGCCGCCGCTGGGCTGGTAATTCAGCAGGCTGGACAGGTCGGGCCGCCGCGTCAGCCCCGCCATGGCCCGGCCCAGCCGCAGCGCCAGATTGGCGCTGGCCGGCTGCGGCGGCAGGTTCATGGACAGGTCCAGCTCCACCTTGGTGCGACGCGGGTTTACGGCATCGGCAACGTATGTCCCGCGCCCCACCACCGCCTCCACCAGCCCCCTTGCCCGCGCATCGGCATAGGCGCGCGTCACGGTGGTCAGGTCCACGCCCAGGGCATCGGCCAGCTTGCGGTGCGGCGGCAGGCGCATGCCCGGTGTCAGGGCGCCCGACGCGATATCCATGGCGATGGCATCGGCAATGGCGCGGTACAGCGCCCCGCCCGGCGGCAGCGTCGGCGGAACCCAGTCAGCCATCAGCCCTGCCCATCCTCGCCCTCATCCAGCCGCCCCTGCTCCGCCTTGTTCATATACTGGGCACAGACCAGCCAGCCCTTCAATGGCCGCAGCAGCGCCATCACCGACAGCATCGATACGGGGAGGGTCGTGAACAGATGCACCCAATAGGGCGCCTGGAATGCCAGCTCCTGCCACACCGCAAATCCGGTCAGCGGGAAACTGACAATCGACATGGTGAAAAAGGCCGGCCCGTCCGCCGGATCGGCAAAGGACAGGTCCAACCCGCACTGCGAACAATTCTTGGCCAGCGCCAGATAGCCCGCGAAGATTTTCCCCTGCCGGCAATGCGGGCACAACCCCCGGATGCCCAGTCCGAACGGGGTGGTGGAAAAGTCGATCTTGTTATGGGTGGCCATGATCCGGCACCTCCACATTGTATGGCCATACAATCAGAATTGTATGGTGTCTTCACTATCCATACGCCCGCGATGCCCCTGAGTCCCAGGTCAGCTTGTCGCAGGCCAAAGAAAAACCCCGGCTCCTCACGGAACCGGGGTCCAAACACGCACCGTCGGTCAGGTCGAGGGGCAAAGCCCCGAGCCCTGACGCGCAACCTCACCCAGCGGCCACCAATGCATCGACCGCCCGATCCAACTCAATCCGCCAGTCCGGCAGGACCGCCCCCGGCAGCGCCAGATAGCGGTCGCAGGACAGCACGGAATTGGCCGGACGCTTGGCCGGCGTTGGATATTCCGCTGTCGAAATGGGTTTCACCACCGGCACTGGTCGGCCATGGCGGGCCGCGCTGGCGAACACCGCCTCGGCAAATTCATGCCAGTTCGTGGGCTTCGCGCCCCCGAAATGATAGATGCCATGGGCGCTGCCATCGGCCACGAACGGTGCCATCAACAGGATGGCATCGGCGATATCATGGGCCGCCGTGGGCCGCCCCCGCTGGTCCGCCACCACCCGCAATTCCGGACGGTCGGCACCCAGGCGCAGCATGGTCCGCACGAAATTGGCACCATAGGGGCTGAAAACCCAACTGGTCCGCAATGTGGCATTGCGCGCCTTGCCCAGCTCTGCAATTGCCAGTTCGCCTTCCAGCTTGGAGGCTCCATACACTCCCAACGGTCCGGTGGCATCATCCTCGCGCCAGGGCCGGTCGCCGCCGCCTTCAAACACATAGTCGGTGGAGACATGGATGAAGGGGATGTCGGCCTGTTTGGCTGCCGCCGCGATATGGCGGGTGCCGTCGCGATTGACCGCAAAGGCTTGATCCGGCTCACTTTCTGCCTTGTCCACAGCGGTATAGGCGGCGGCATTGACGATCAGGTCCGGCTTGTGTGCCGCGATGGCACCGGCAACCGCCGCCTCATCGGCAATGGACAGGCTTTCCCGGCCCAGGCAGGTCACTTTGTGACCCGCCTTCGTGCCTTGATCCTGCATGGCAAGTGCTAGCTGCCCGCCCCGGCCAAACACCAAAATATGCATGGAAATCAAGCCCCTGCCTCGCGCAGGATCTTCATCAGATACTGCCCGTACTCATTTTTCATCATGGGCTTGGCCAGCTTTTCCACCTGCTCCGCCCCGATCCATCCGCGCCGATACGCGATCTCTTCCGGACAGCAGATTTTCAGGCCCTGGCGCTTTTCCACCGTCTGCACAAAGTGCGTGGCCTCGACCAGACTGTCATGGGTCCCGGTATCCAGCCAGGCATAGCCCCGGCCCATCCGTTCCACCATCAGCTTACCCTGCTGGAGGTAGACATTGTTGACATCGGTGATTTCCAGCTCGCCACGCGGCGACGGCTTGATGGTCGCGGCGATATCCACGACCGAATTATCGTAGAAATACAAGCCTGTAACGGCATAGTTCGACTTGGGCGCCTTGGGCTTTTCCTCGATGGTCAGGGCATTGCCCGTGGCATCGAAACTGACCACGCCATATCGTTCCGGGTCGTTAACGTGATAGGCGAAGACGGTGGCGCCGCTATCCCGGCCATCGGCATTGGCCAGCAAGGCCTCAAACCCGTCGCCGTAAAAGATGTTATCGCCCAGCACCAGTGCCGCCGGATCATTGCCGACAAAGCCGCGCCCGATGATGAAAGCCTGGGCCAGCCCATCGGGGCTGGGCTGCACCGCATAGGACAGGTTCAGGCCCCACTGGCTGCCATCGCCCAGCAGATGGCTGAACTGCGGCAGGTCATGCGGGGTGCTGATCACCAGAATGTCGGTAATCCCGGCCAGCATCAGGGCCGACAGCGGGTAATAGATCATGGGCTTGTCATAGACGGGAAGCAGCTGCTTCGACACGCCCATGGTAATGGGGTACAGTCTTGTACCGGACCCGCCTGCCAGAATGATGCCTTTACGCTTGGCCATTATTTTTTCCCCTCACCCCGGCGCTTGTGGGCTTCTTCCCGCAACGGGCCCCACCACCATTCATTATCCAGATACCAGCGTACCGTCTTTTCCAGACCCGTCTCGAAGCTTTCCTTCGGCTCCCAGCCAAGGTCCGTGCGGATCTTGGTGGCGTCGATGGCATAGCGGTGATCGTGGCCGGGCCGGTCCTTCACAAAGGTGATCAGGTCACGGCGCGGGGTTCCATCGGGGCGCAGACTGTCCAGGATATCGCAGATACGCTCCACGACCTCCAGGTTGGTCTTCTCGTTATTGCCGCCGATATTGAACCGCTCACCCACGGGGCCGCGCGTCAGCACCTCCCACAGGGCGCTGGCGTGGTCTTCCACGAACAGCCAGTCGCGCACATTGTCACCCTTGCCATAGACGGGCAGGGGACGGCGTTCCAGGGCGTTCAGGATGACCAGCGGGATCAGCTTTTCCGGGAAGTGGAAAGGCCCGTAATTGTTCGAACAATTGGTCAGAACGACGGGCAGCCCATAGGTATGGTGCCAGGCATCGACCAGATGGTCGCTGGAGGCCTTGGACGCCGAATAGGGTGAGCGGGGGGCATAGGGCGTGGTCTCGGTGAAGAAACCTTCATCGCCCAGCGACCCGAACACCTCGTCCGTGGAGACATGGTGGAAGCGGAAATCCGCCTTCTTCTGCCCGTCCAGACCCTGCCAGTAATCGCGCGCCGCCGACAGCAGCACGCCAGTACCCACGACATTGGTCTGGATGAAGGCGTCGGGGCCATCGATGGAACGATCGACATGGCTTTCGGCAGCCAGATGTACGATGGCGTCGGGCTGATACTTCGTGAAAATCGCATCGATCGCGGAACGATCGCAGATATCCGCCTTCTCGAAATGATAGAGCGAGCTATCCTTGACCGATTTCACATTCTCAAGGTTCGCGGCATAGGTCAGCTTGTCGATATTGACGACGGCGCAACCCTTCTCGCCCACCACATGGCGGATGAAGGCGGAACCGATGAAGCCGGCGCCCCCGGTAACGAGGATCAGTTTGGGGGAAAGCATGGTCATTCCAGGGCTCTCGGATCGTCGGTTCAGAAAATGGGCGGCAGATCGGCCAGACGCGGCAGCTTCATGTCCTTATCGGACAGGATCAGCTTTTCCGCCGGAAACGGCCATTCGATGCCCAGATCGGGATCGCTCCAGATGATGCCGCCATCATCGGCCGGGCTGTAATAGTCGGTCACCTTGTACACGAACTCCGTATCTGGCAGCAGCGTGCAGAAGGCATGCGCGAAGCCGGCGGGGATCCAGAACTGTTCGCCACCCTCGGCGGTCAGCTCCACAGCCACATGCCGTCCGAAGGTGGCGGAACCGTGGCGCATATCGACGGCAACATCCAGAACCGCACCTGCGACCACCCGCACCAGCTTGCCCTGTGCCGTCGGCGGACGCTGGAAATGCAGGCCGCGCAGGGTGCCGACATCGCGCGACAGGGAGTGATTGTCCTGCACGAATTCGACATCCGCCCCCACCAGCTCCTTAAAGCGGCGGCGGCTGTAGGTTTCGGCGAAATAGCCGCGATGGTCGCCGAAGCGCGCCGGCTTCAGCAATGCGAGGCCGTCAATATCGAAGCGGGTAACTTGCATGGGATCGGATCCGGCGAAGGGAAAGACAAGGGGTTCAGAATAACAGAGCCATCACGACCGCCCCTTCGCCCCAGGGCACGGTTCGGGACGGGTTCCTTATGCACGTTTCACCGTTATCAGGCAATGGTAACGGGGGCGGGGCCGCCAAGCGGCTTGCGCCCATGGCCCCCTCCATGATCCCCTGGGGGCCAGTTTTTGACGGGGGCGATGATGCGGGTTCTGTCTTGGCTGCTGTTGGGTGGGGTGCTGGCCTTGGCTGGGGGGCCCGGACAGGCCCAGACCCTGGTTCATTGTGCCGAAGCCGCCCCTGACAGCCTGAACCCGCAATATTCCACCTCGGGCAATTCCTACGACATTGCGCAGCAACTCTATGAAAAGCTGGTGAATGTGCAGCGTGGCTCCCTGGAGCTGGAGCCGCAGCTGGCCACGGGCTGGGAGCTGGCGGATGAGGGGCGTGCGGTGATCTTCACCCTGCGCCAGGGCGTGAAATGGCACCGGTCCAAGCTGTTCACCCCGACCCGTGATTTCAACGCCGACGACGTCGTCTTCACCTTCGCCCGGCAGATGGACAAGAACCATCCCTACAATGCGGTTGCCGGCGGCAAGGTCTATGCGCCCTTCCATAATCTGGGCCTGTCCACCAACCTTGTGGCGGTGGAGAAGCTGGAACCCTACAAGGTGCGTTTCCGGCTCAAGGAACCGGATGCCGGCCTGCTGCGCGCCTTGACCAGCCAGGCCATGTCGATCCAGTCGGCTGAATATGCCGATGCCATGTTGAAGGCCGGAATGCCGGAGAAGGTAGACCTGGAGCCGATCGGTACGGGTCCGTTCCAATTGGTCCGGCATCAGCTGGATACCGAGGTGCGGATGCGCGCCAACAAGGATTACTGGCGCGGCGCCCCGCCGCTCGCCCAACTGGTCTTCGTCATCGCGCCGGACGCCACCGTCCGCTATGCCAAGCTGAAGGCCGGCGAATGTCACACCATGACCTATCCCAATCCCGCCGACCTGGACCGCATGCGCCAGGATCCGATTGTACGGATTGTAGGGGTGGATGCCATGTCGGTCGGCTATGTCGCCATGAACATGGCGAAGAAGCCGTTCGACGATCTGCGGGTGCGCATGGCCATCAATCTGGCCGTCGATAAGAAGGCGATCCTGGATCAGGCCTTTATGGGTACGGCCAGGGCCGCCACCACGCCCATCCCCATCGGCCATTGGGCCCATGATGACAATATCCAGGACCTTCCCTATGACCCTGCCAAGGCCAGGGCGCTGCTGGCCGAGGCCGGGTTGAAGGACGGGTTTGAGACAGAGCTGTGGACCATGCCCGTGGTCCGCCCCTATAACCCCGCCCCCCGCCGCATCGCGGAGATGATCCAGGCCGATCTGGCCAAGGTGGGGATCAAGGCGAAGATCGTCACCTATGAATGGGGCGAGTATGTCCGCCGGGTTCGTTTCGGGGAGGCACCGATGGCGCAATATGGCTGGTCGAATGACGAGGTGGACCGGTTCATGTCCGACCTTTTGTCCTGTGAGGCAGCCAAACCCGGCAATGGCAATCTGGCCCGCTGGTGCGATCCGGAGATGGACCGTCTGATCAACGCGGCCCGCCGCACCAGCGATCAGGCGGTGCGGCGCGGCTACTATATCCAGGCGCAGGCCGTCTTCCGCAAGGTGATGCCCTGGCTGCCCATGGCCAACCCGCATGTCTATGTCGCCATACGCCCGGAAGTCGTGGATTTCCGTGCCTCACCATCGACCCGGCTGGATTTCTATGGCGTGGGGTTGAAGCCGTAGGTCAGGTCGATCCCGCGGCAAGCCCTGACAGTATGGCTTTCAAGCCTTTTTCGTCAGGGCTCGGCTCGCGCCTCGACCTGATCTACGACAAAAAAGGCCGCGCCGGTTGCCCGGCGCGGCCTTTTCGTCCGAACCCTTGCGGGATCAGAATTTGGACGTGATTTCAACGCCGTAGAAGGGCGCCTCGTTCACGATACCGGTCAGATTGTTGAAGTCGATGGCACCTTCCAGCGACTTCTCGTTCGTGATGTTGCGGCCAAACAATGCCACCCCGAACTTCTCATCATCCGACACGTAACCGACCTTCAGGCCGCCTTCCAGTTTGCTGTCGGAATAGAATTCCTTCGACGTGTACAGGAAGAAATTGACCTTGGAGCGGTAGTTCCAGTCGGTGAAGACATAGACCTCGCCGGTCGACACCGGGATGCCGTAACGGGCCGTGGCAGAGAAGATCCACTTGGGCGCGTTGGGGAAGGAATTGCCATCCAACACTGCCAATGTGCCCAGTACCGGGTTCACCACAGTGGGGTCTGTGACGGTGCAGCCGCCGCCACAGACGGGAATACGCAGGGTCTTGTCCTGGATTTCCGTGTGGTTATAGGACAGGCCACCCGTCAGCAGCAGGTTCTCGGTCGGCAGCAGTTCCAGCTCCGCCTCGAAACCATAACCTTCGCCGCCATCGGCATTGATCAGCGTGTTGTTGTTCGACGTACCGCCAACAGCCGTGAACTGCTGATTGTTGATGTCGGTATAGAAGGCGGTGACGTTCAGACGGGCCTTGCGTTCCCACAGGTTCGACTTGATGCCAGCCTCATAGGACATCAGCGTCTCCGCCTTGGCGATGGACAGGGCGTCGCGGTTGATGTCCGGGCCGAAATAGAACAGCGGACGGCTCTGGATCGATGGCGCGCGATAGCCGTTTGCCACGCGGGTGAACAGGTTGACATCGTCCGTGGCCTTATAGGTCAGGGCGACGTCCCAGGTCACCTGACCATCGGACAGGCTGGCATTGCCACGGGTGGAACCCGCAACGCCCGGCATGGTGCGGACGACGGAGAAGTCTTTCTCTTCGTCGTTATAGCGCACACCACCCGTCAGAACGACCTGTTCCGTCAGGTCATAGGAGGCCTGGCCGAACACGGCCCAGGTCTTGGTTTCCTGCCGGCTGTCGGTGAAGACGAAGATGTTGCGCGGGTCGGACGCGTTGCCATAGGCATAGCCATAGGCCGTCACGTCTTCGTTGAAATAGAACAGGCCCGTCTGCCAGCGGAGGCGCTCACCATCGGCGTTCGACAGGCGCAGTTCCTGGGTCCATTGCGCATGGTCGGGCAGGGCGTCCGCCGTCTCGCTGTCGAACGGCACGAAGCCGGGGCCGCGACCGGCCACACCGCCATCGATATCGCCGCGCGTATAGACATCCGCCGTCTCATAGCCGGTGATGGAGGTCAGCAGCAGGCCGTCCAGATCATATTCCAGCTTAAGGCTGCCGCCCTGGCTGGACACGTCCAGATCGTTCTGGCCGTTCTGGTAGACGCTGTTGCGGGAGAAGGTGGAGGACAGGTTGTTGCCGCCCTTGGTGATGGCATTGGCCACAAACACGCGGGCCGAGCCGTCCAGGTCACGCGCATGCGCGTTGAACAAAGCCGTCAGCGGACCCTTCTCATACATCAGCTGCAGACGGGCTGCCGTCTCGGAGAAGCCGCCGATGGCGTCCTTTTCACCCGTGAAGGTGTTGTCGATGAAATTGTCCTTGCGGTCATACTTCATGGACAGGCGGGCCGACAGAACGCCGTCGATCAGCGCGCCACCAATGGCGCCCTCGGCCCCGATGGTGTTCTTACGGCCATAGGAGGCGTTCAGATAGCCCTGGGTGTCCTGGGTCGGCTTCTTGGAGACGAAGCTGATGGTGCCGGCCGGCGTGTTGCGGCCGAACAGCGTGCCCTGCGGCCCGCGCAGCACTTCCACCCGCTCGGTATCGAAGATGGGGAAGCCGCGCAGCAGCGGGTTTTCCTGCACCACCTCGTCGATCACCAGACCGACGGGCTGGGTCGAGTTCAGGTCGAAATCGCTGTTGCCCAGGCCGCGGATGTAAAAGCGCGGGAAGGTGCGGGCAAAGGTCGATTCGGCATACAGGCTGGGGACCTGGGCCGACAGGGCCAGCAGGTCGACGCCGCCGGACATGACGGAATTCAGCTTGTCGTCGCTGATGGTGCCGACCGACACAGGAACCTGCTGCTGGTTCTCGGCGCGCTTGGTGGCGGTAACGATGATCTCGTCCAGCACAGCCTGAGCGCTGGCGGCGGGCGCCGCGGCGGACAGGGCCAGAAGGCTGGCGGCACCGGCCAGCAGACGGATATGAGACGGATTGCCTTTACGCATTATGGAATGCCCCCTTCAGAGCCTGATTGCGGCGGTCATGGCGCCGGCGTCGATTCCTGATCCGAAACGCCGCCCCTTCGTTCATGTTCGAGAGGCGTTCGTCGTATTTGCGCACAGAAATACCCGCCCGGGTCACCCCGGCCGGGTTGATCAATCGTTTGCTGCGTTACAACATGAAGTGCTGGTGGGCGCCGATCAAGATCGTGCGCTGCGCAACTGTGACGTTACCATGACGGTGATGCAGTTATGGCACAGGATGGTAAGTAACGAATGAAATATGACAGTTCCATGACATGTTGTTTCCGCATATCGCGGCGCAGCAAACTTTCCGCGGCAATAGGTGTGGGGCGGGTCGGAATCCAGCATCCGTGCCTTTATGGAAACCCCGCTTCAAATCAGTTCCTTTCGAATGACAGCGCTGATATAGGCTGAATGTTGCAAGACGCGGGTCAACGCGCTTCCGACAACGTTGTCCGATGGGGAGGACGGGGCATGACGCCAGCCCAGCTCAGTGTGGTCTTCTTTCTGCAGCTCGCCGTGATCATCATTGCCTGCCGGGGAGTGGGCTGGCTTGCCAAACGCTATCTGGGTCAGCCGCAGGTGGTGGGGGAGATGATTGCCGGTGTGATCCTGGGGCCGTCGCTGCTGGGATTGCTGGCGCCGGATATCCAGGGTCTGCTGTTCCCCAAGGAATCGAAAAGCGTGCTGTTCGTGGGGGCGCAGTTCGGTGTTGGCCTCTACATGTTCCTGGTGGGGCTGGGCTTTCGTGGTGATCATTTCAAGTCCAACGCAGTCAGTGCCGCTGCCGTTTCGCTGTCGGGCATGGCGGCACCTTTCCTGCTGGCCATTCTGATCACGCCCTGGCTGATGGGCCATGGCCTGTTCAATGAGGCGCTGACCCTGCCGCAGACGACCTTGTTCATGGGCGCCTGCATCGCCATCACGGCCTTCCCCATGCTGGCCCGGATCATCCATGAACGCGGCCTGTCGCATACGCCACTGGGCACCCTGTCGCTGTCGGCGGGCGCCATTGATGATGCCGGTGCCTGGACGGTGCTGGCCATCGTGCTGGCTACCTTCGGCGACGGCCCCATGGTGGCGGTGAAGGCCATTGGCGGCGGGCTTGCCTTTGCGGTCTTCATGCTGACCCTCGGCCCCCGTCTGCTGGCCCCGCTTGGCCGCAAGGCCGAACGTGAAGGCAAGGTCAGCCATACGACGCTGGGCATCGTGCTGATCCTGTTCCTGCTGTCGGCCTGGGCCATGGATGCCGCCGGTATTCATGCCGTGTTCGGCGGCTTCCTGCTGGGCTGCGTGATCCCGCGCGGTGTGCTGGCCACTGAACTGCGCAAACAGCTGGAGCCGTTCGCCGTTGTTGTGCTGCTGCCGATGTTCTTCACCTATTCCGGCCTGCATACCCAACTGACGCTGGTCGATAATATGGGGCTGGTGCTGGTGACGCTGGGCATCCTGGCGGCCTCCATCCTGGCCAAGGGCGGGGCCTGCTGGGCCGCTGCCCGCCTGACGGGACAGGATAATGCCACCGCCATGGGCATCGGCGCCCTGATGAATGCCCGGGGTCTGATGGAACTGATCATCATCAATATCGGATTGCAGAAGGGTATCATCGGCCCGGCCCTGTTCTCCATGCTGGTGCTGATGGCCATCATCACCACCCTCATGGCCTCTCCCCTGTTCGAGCTGGTCTATGGCCGCAAGGCGCGGGCGCGGGGCGAGCTGGGGGAGTTGAACGAGCAGGACAGTGATTTCGCGGAGGCGCGGCAGGTCCGCTGACCGACACAGCTATGCTGTCTGCGAAACCCGGCGTCCGAGAGGGCGCCGGGTTTTTGCTTCTGGGCCTTTCAAATCACTGCCAGTCCTCGCAGCGAAGGCCATCGACACGACGGAATTCCCGCAGATTGCCAGTTACCAGTATGAGGCCCAGGCTGCGTGCATGAGCGGCAATCATCGTGTCATAGGGGCCGATTGAACAGCCCCGCCGTTCCAGATCCTGTCTGATATCTCCGTCATGATCGGCGGCGGCTTCGTCATAGGCCAGAACGTCAAGCCGTTCCGTCAAGGATGCGACCTGCGCCCGTTTGGCTTCAGGTTGCGCTGATCGCGCGGCCCCATAAAGCAACTCGGACAGCGTGACCGTGGAGATGCACAGATTTCCCGAGGCGGCCTGGAAACGTTCCCGCATCTGCGGGGGGCGGTCGCGAAGAACCCGGATGCAGGTGTCGGTGTCCAACATGAAGCGCAGCATCAAAATGCTTCCCGCGCCTGGGGCAAGGGCTGTTCCCGGTCAGGGAAATCCGTTCCAGGCTGATCGAAGAAATCGTCCCACAGGCGGTCGCGCGGTACAATGATCCGGCGGTCGCCTTCTTTCAGAATGACCACCTCGCTCACACTGTCAGGAAACGCGACATCCTTGGGCAACCGCACCGCCTGTGTACGGTTGGAACGGAACAGGGTTGTTCTGGTGCCCATGGCGCTGTGCCCTCCTGTCTTGGATATACACATCGTATATGTGCGGTGGGTTCTTGCCAAGCCTCGCCCTCCGATCATAACTCGATATATCTGATATGCATCGATCCCCTCTGGACAAACCTCTGTCGGAAGATCAAATCAGATATATCGAAACACAGTCCGATAGAGGAGGGGCCCATGAGGGGGTTCTTTTTTGGCCGGGGCGGCCATGGTGGCGGCTTTGGCCGTGACGGGGATGATGATTTCCGCGGCTTTGGCCGGGGTGGCGGGCGGCATGGGGGGCGTGGCGGGCCGGGCGGTCGCGGCTTCGGGCATGGCGGCCTGCGTCTGGTGCTGCTGCGCCTGATCGCTGACAAGCCCAGCCACGGTTACGAACTGATCAAGGAGATTGAGGAACGGTCGCAGGGCCATTACACGCCCTCGCCCGGCGTCATCTATCCCGCCCTGTCCTGGCTGGAGGATGGCGGCTTCATCACCATCGAAGCGGGGGAGGATGCCCGTAAGCAGGCCCGCATCACGCCGGCGGGCGAAACCTATCTGCGTGAGCAGGCGGATGAGGTGCAGCGGCTGTTCGCCGTTATGCAGGCGGGTGCCGAGGAACGCGGCGGCGGGCCGGAATATGCGCCCCTGTTCCGCGCCATGCATAACCTGAAGGCCGCCCTGCGCACCCGCGCCCTGCGGCCCCTGTCCAAGACCGAGATCGAAACCATCGTCGACTGGATCGACGAACTGGCCCGCAAAATTGAAAGGCTGTGACCATGGCACCCGATATCCACAGTCCCACCCGCAGCGTGCAGCGCCATCGGTTTGAGACGCGCCGCCGCGACCTGATCGTGACCGGGCGCGATGAACTGACCCCGCACATGCTGCGCCTGACGCTTTCAGGCGATCTTTCGGGATTCCAGTCGCTGGGCTTTGACGATCATGTGAAGTTGTTCTTCCCCGATCCCGTCACAGGTTCCTATGACGTGGCCGAAGGGGCCAAGCCGCTGGCCCGTGACTATACCCCCCGCCGCTTCGATGTGGCGGCCGGCACGCTGGTGCTGGATTTCGCCCTGCATGGCGTGGCGGAGGGGCAGGCGGGGCCGGCCACCCTGTGGGCACACAGGGCGCAGGTCGGTGACCGGCTGGTGATCGGGGGGCCGCGCGGTTCCAGCGTCTGGCCTGTCGATTTCGGCCTGCATCTGCTGATCGGCGATGACACGGCCCTGCCGGCCATCGGACGGCGGCTGGAGGAACTGCCCGACGGCGTTCGCGCCCTGGTCCTGGTGGAGGTGGACAGCCCCGAAGATTGCCTGCCCCTGTCCAGCAAGGCCGAATTCACCATCCATTGGCTGTTTCGCGAGCCGGCCCATGGCGGACGGGATCTTTTGTCGGCGGTGGCCGGTCTGCGCCTGCCGCATCAGGATGTTTTCGCCTGGGTGGCGGGGGAGGCACGGCAGACGCGGCTGATCCGTGACGCGCTGCTGAACCGCCATGGCCTGGGCCCGCAATGGGTCAAGGCGTCAGGCTATTGGCAGCAGGGTGAGGCGGGCGCCCATACGCGGATCGAGTGAGGGCCGCCGCCCTCATTCCCCGCGCTGGCGGGCCACGGCGGCGATGGCCAGCGCCACGCCGACATGGGCGGCGATGTCGGTGACGGAGAACAGCCCGTCCCAACGCGGGAAGATGCCGGGCCAGCGCAGCGGCAGGACCACCAGATACATGGCCCCATAAAGCCCCAGCCCATAGGCCACTGCCGCCGGCCAGCGCGAGGTCCGCAGCAACGCGACACGGCGCAGGGCCAGCACATAGACGGTGGCCATGGCCAGGGCGATGCCGATATGGGTGGCAAAGCCCAGCGCCGCCGTGGTCAGCCCGCCATCGCGGGCCGCCCCACCGATCCAGCCGCCCGCCACGCCTTGCCAGACGCGCATCACACCGATGCCGCGCACCATGCCCATGATGGAGGCATAGACACCGTCGATGCTGGCCCCCGCCAGCCCGGCCATCACAATGGTTGCCGGCAGCCCCGCCCGATCCCGCATGTCCCATTCCCCGTCCGGATTTTGGGGGCAATTCTAAATCCCGGTCGGTTTTGGCCATGGACCCAATTCGGGTGGAATGAAAAGGGCCGCGCAGGTTTCCCTGCGCGGCCCTGGCCGTTTCTGGTCACGCGGAATGGCTTATTCGTCGCGGCCCATCTGTTCTTGCAGATAGTTCTGCAGGCCCACGCTCTTGATCAGGCCCAACTGCGTTTCCAGCCAGTCGATATGCTCCTCCGTATCCTCCAGGATGCGGCGGAAAATCTCCTTCGACTGGTAATCGCGCACGCCCTCGCAATATTGCATGGCCTCGATCAGCTCGGTGCGGTTCCGGCTTTCGATGGCCAGGTCGCCATCAAAACATTCCGGCACATCCTCACCGATATGCAGCTTGTGAAGGCTCTGCAGGTTCGGCAGCCCTTCCAGGAACAGCACGCGCTCGATCAGGTAGTCGGCGTGCTTCATCTCGCCGATGCTTTCCTCATACACCTTCTTGCCCAGACGCAGGAAACCCCAGTTCTTGAGCATGCGGGCGTGCAGGAAATACTGATTGATCGCCGTCAGCTCGTTGGTCAGGATGGTGTTGAGATGCTGGATGACGGTGGCGTCGCCTTTCATGGGAACCTTCGCAATCTTGTCGGTAAAAGGGTTGGAAGGCATAGCGCCCACGGGACCGATACTGGCACAGCCAACCCGCTTTGTCTTCTGATAACGTATTGCAATTAAAGGAAAAAGCGACTGATAGGCAGTCGCACTCCGCCCCTAGGGAGTAACCCGCAAAGATGCCAGCCCCCGTTCGTTACCTTGAAGATTTCGCCCCCGGCATGGAGTTCGAATTCGGAGACCGTCTGGTCACCGCCGAAGAGGTGGTGCAGTTCGCGCAGGAGTATGACCCCCAGCCCTTCCATCTGGATGAAGACGCGGGCAAGGCCACGCATTTCGGCGGATTGGTCGCCAGCGGCTGGCAGACGGCGGGCTTCATGATGCGCATGCTGGTGGACAATATGCTGTCGCCGGAAACCTCGCTGGGGTCGCCCGGTCTGGATGAGTTGCGCTGGCTGAAGCCTGTGCGTCCGGGTGACCGGTTACGGGTGCGTATCCGCGTTCTGGAGGTCAAGCGCTCCCGTTCACGTCCGGAAATGGGCACCATCCGTCAGTCCACGGAAGTGCTGAACCACAAGGATGAAGTCGTCATGTCGATGTTTTCCATCGGCATGGTGCGGGCGCGCGCGATACCGGAAGATTCTGCCGGTTAACTTGTTAAACTGGCTTCCTTACCTTCTACAACATGCGCATGGAGGCAGGGTTATTCCAAATGGACTAACCCCTGTCTCCGTCGCACTTCCCAAAAGGTTGGATAATCGCTTATGATGTCCCCCTGTCGGTGCAATGGGAGCCATCATGGCGCGGGAAGTGATTGATTTCTCTCCGGGTGAGTGGGTGGAGGAACTGACGCCGCCGAAGCGGCGCTTCCAGATCATGGCCGTGCATTCAAAGCCGGGGACGCCGGCCCCCAACGTGGAATTGGCCGTTGATGGCAATCCCGTCCACCGGCTCAGCCTGTCGATCTTCGCGCTGGCCGACATGCACCGGTTCCGCCGCGTCCGCTGATGGATGGAGGGGCCGTTGTGCCCCTCTACCCTGCTTACTTGCGGGCGCCGCGCACCAGCCGCCAGCCCATGCGGCCCAGATAGAGGGCGATGCAGCCATAGACCACGATCTTGGACACAGGATCGACCCAGGTCTCCACCTTCTCATACTGGCTTTCCAGCAGATATCCCGCTGCCGTCAGGACCGATGTCCAGACCAGGGAGCCGATGGTGGTGAGCAGCAGGAAGGTCGGCATGCTCATCCGCGCCATACCGGCAGGAACGGAGATCAAGGTGCGGATGGCCGGGATCAGGCGGCCCAGCAGCACGGCCTTGCGCCCGTGCCGTGCGAACCAGCCAAAGGCCATTTCGACGTCGGGCGGGTCCATGGTCATGATGAAGCCAAACCGCTCCGACAGGGCGATCACGCGGTCATGGCCCAGCACGCGACCGATATAATACCAGGGCAGCCCGCCCAGCACCGATCCCGCCGTGCCGACCAGAACGACCAGCACCGGGTCCATCTTCCCCTGCGCCGCCAGGAACCCGCCCAGCGGCATGATCAGTTCCGACGGAATGGGCGGGAAGACATTTTCCAGGAACATCAGGATCAGCAGGCCCCAATAGCCCATCTGATCGACCAGATTGAGAAGATTGTCGAACATGTTTCTTTCCGTTCACGGGCCCGCTGCCACGGGTCACGGACCCTGTACCCTATCCCTCTAACCGCCGCCAATGGCAAAACGGGGGCGCGTTCTGTCCATTGGACTCATGTTTCGACATGCTTTGCCCCAAGACCTAAGCCGGATGGTCTATTCCTTTGGGAGAAAAATCCGCTATCATAGGGGAGTGGATAAGGCTATCCACCCATGAACCCGGTTCAGCCGGCCTCGCCTCTGGCTCGGGCGGTGGACGGCATCGGGTAACCGGTTTCGGCCTGTTTCCATCGGGAAGCATTGGCCCGCAGTTTCAGGAGAGTGGCGATGGTATTGTCCAGGCGGACGGCGGAACCCCCGAAGGTGGGGGAATGGCTGGAGGAACTGAAGATGCCCCGGCGGCGCCTGTTGGTGCATGCCGTGCACCAGCATGCCACCCGTCCGACGCATGTGGAGTTTCTGGTGGAAGGCCGCAACAGCGACCGGCTCTCGTTGGCGCTGGAAGTGGTGCTGGACACCACCCGCTTCCGCCGTCTGGGGCCCAGCCAGCACGCGGCCTGATCCGCCCTTCACGTTTGCGATGGATGAACGCCGCCGCGGCAGCGCGCCCGGTGGCGTTTTGATTCTGGGTGGCTCTTGCATATGTCAGGGTGACGTTGCGCCCGTAACGGCCCTATACCGGCCCCACCACAGTTCCCGCGCCTCTGCCTCTCCCACCACCATGATCGGCTGGGTCCAGAGTTTGCCCCGGTAATTGCCGCCAATGTCACGGCGGGCCAGTTTTTCCGGCCAGCCCATCAACTGGATCGCTTCTGATATGGCCGTGACCTTGTCGGCCTTCTTGATCAGGTCGGTCTGCGTGGCCGGCAGGGGCCAGCTAAGGCCGACGGACAGGAACAGCGCGCGGTCCAGCCGGGCCTTGACCTCTTTCAGGCCCGCCGTCGCGAACAGCTTGCCATAGGGGGTGACGACGTCACCCAACCCGCCCCCTTCATGCAGATCATGCATCAGGGCCGCCAGCCGCAGGGCGGGGCTGGCATCGGGGGCCAGCAGGGTGACCAGTACCTGTTCCAGCAGCACCGAGTGCTGCAGGACATTATAGGCGGTGTCGCCCCGCGTCTGCCCGCCCCAGCGCGCGACGCGCGACGCCCCCGTCACCCAATCCTCCAGCATGATGTCGGCGGGCGACGGATCATACAGGTTCACCCAGCGGCCCGACCGCATCAGCAGGTTGGTGCGCGGCGCGTCCAGATGGGTGGGGACGGGGGGCGGCTTGCTCATGGTGTCAGTTCGCAGCCGGGTACAGTAAGGCCCCGACCTCGGCCAGCCGCGCCTCATCGCTGCCGGGCGGCAGGGCCGCCATGGTCTGTGCGGCTGCCTTGGTCTGGCCCACCCGGTACTGCACCATGCCCAGCCGCAGGCGGACGACATTGGGGGACAGCAGCTTGCCTTTCAACGCCTGCTGCAACATCGCGATGCCCTGATCCGTCCGCCCCAGGGAGACCAGGATCATGCCCAGCTTGGCCATGGCATTGGCATCCTTGCCCGCCGCCACCTCCTGCTGCCGCGCCGCCAGCCCTTCCTTCTGTGCGGCCAGCTGTCTGGTGGCATAGTCGCGCAGGCGTTCATGCCGGTCCTGCTTGGGACCCTTGCCCAGGATGCCCAGCGACCAGCCGCGCTCCAGAACGGCGGCGGCCTCTGCGGGCAGTTCCTCCACCATGGCGCGCTGGGCCATTTCGGTGAAGGAGTCCGGGTTCTCATAGGCATTGGCGGCCAGTCGCAGGCGGGCCCAGTCCAGGTCCAGCTTTTCGGGGACGGGTTTGGCCTGCTGCATGGCGTTGAACAGGCGCAGCCAGTTCTCCTTGCTGCGGTCGGTGCGCAACTGCTGCTTCAGGGTCTTGATATAGCCCTCGATATTGCCGGACCCGAATTCCGACGCCGCCTGAAGCTGCAGCACTTCCGCCGAGGGCGCGCGGCCGGCTTTACGCTGATCCTCGATCAGGGCCTGGGCCAGCTTGCCGGCCTTGGCGGGTTCCTTGGCCCGGAAATAGGCCTCTGCCACCATCTGGCGGAAGGCATCGCTGAGCCTGCCGGCGGCCATGGCCTTTTCCCCGAACTCCGCCGACTTGGCATAGTTGCCGGCCCGGTACCAGAGTTGCGAAAGGGTTTCCAGGGCACCCGCCTGATCGGCGGCGGATAGCGGCACCAGACTGGTCGCCGCCTCGAACGCGATGGCCGCCTTGTCGAAACGGCCCTGCGCCTTGAAAATGGCGGCGCGCGTCTGCTCCACCGCCCATTTTTCCTCCGCCGTGATGGTGGGCACGGCGGCGGCCTTGTCGATGGCGGCCAGGGCGGCGTCAAACCGGTTGGCGGCCAGCGCCTCCTTCGCCGCCTGCAGCGGCAGGCCGACCTCCCTGCTGACGGTAAGGGTGGGTGCCGCCCCCACGGGCAGCGACAGAAGCAGGCAGAGCGCGGCAGCGGACAGCAGCGAACAGGTCGGTCGGGCAAGGCGGGCGGGGCGCATCATCACTCCGGCAGAAAGGCAGGCGGGCCGTCCGCAGGTTTTGCGTCGGATCGCGCCTGGGTTCAAGTCCCTATCCCCCCACCCCTGTCCACAAGGAAGCCATGCCGCCCGGCCCCTGGGCAAAATGCCGGATCGCGGGCATAGTGTGCGCCTGCGAAATCCCTTTTCTTCGAGTAGCGTTACCCATGGATATGTTGCCCCCGGAGCCGTCAGTGGCGATGGACCCGGATATGGTCTTCTCTGTTGCCCGGCATCACCCGGAAATTACTACCGTCGGTCGTCTGGGCCTGGACCGGGTGGAGCAGGCGGCTGCCTACGGCATGGTACCGCTGGGCCTGCCGCTGCCACAGGGGCGGCGCGATCTGGTGGTGATGGCGGAGCGGCGGGATGCCGTGGCGCTGGAGATCGAGGGGCTGGTGGCGCGGCTGGTACGCCGGGCCGAGTTGCTGGAACAGGGACGCCGCGTGCTGGAGGGGACGCATGTCGCCCTGCTGGCGGCAGACGCGAAAAGCCGGGTGCGGGCCCGCGCCCATGATGAGCTCTCCTTTGCCGAGATGCCGGGGCCGATCCGGCTGGAAGTCTCGCGCAGCTTCGACATTGATGAACTGACCGGGCTGGACGATGCCACCTTACGTCAGCATCTGGTGGAAGACCCGCAGCTGCGTCAACTGCTTGAAGCGGCGCTCGAGGATGTGGCGGCCCGCTTGTGGCAGCTGCATGACCTTGTGGGCGAGGCGGATGACAGCTGGACCTTCGAGAATCTGGCCCAGCGTCTCTACCGTGTTGCCCGCACCAACCACCAACCCAACGATATCCTACGCCGCTGGGAAGAGGTGGCGGATACCTGGCTGCGTGAACGCGCCGTGGCGCGCGGTCGCACCTTCGTGAATACCGAGTTCGACTTCGCCAAGTTTGAAAAGCTGTTCCCCACGGCGCGTTCCATGGGGCGCAAGCTGGTGGCCGTCGTCGGTCCCACCAATTCCGGCAAGACCCACCGCGCCATGGCGGCCCTGCATGAGGCCGAACAAGGTGTCTATCTGGCCCCCTTGCGCCTTCTGGCGCTGGAGGTGATGGACCGGCTTAACCGGGAGGGGACGCCCACCACCCTGCTGACGGGGGAGGAGGAAATCCGCGTTCCCGGCGCCCGGCATCTGGCCTCCACCATCGAAATGCTGGACCCCGAGCAGGTGGTGGATGTCGCCGTCATCGACGAGATCCAGATGCTGGCCGACAAGGATCGCGGCTGGGCCTGGACGGCGGCGCTGATGGGGGTGGCGGCCCGCACCGTCTATCTGCTGGGCGCGCCGGAGGCGCTGCCGCTGATTGAACGGGTGGCAGGGTACCTGGGGGAACCGCTGGAGATTGTGCGGTTGGAACGCAAGCAGCCGCTGCACATGGTCGAAGAGCGGCTGGAATTTGAGGATGTGCGCAAGGGCGATGCCCTGATCGCCTTCTCCCGCCGCAATGTGCATCTGGTCCGCGACATCGTGCAGGCCAAGGGCCTGACCGCCGCCGTGATCTATGGCGCGCTGGCGCCCGAAGTGCGCCGCCGGGAGGCGGAGCGTTTCACCAATGGCGAGGCGGATGTCGTCGTGGCCACCGACGCCATTGGCATGGGCCTGAATCTGCCCATCCGCCGCGTATTGTTCACGACCCTGGAAAAGTTCGACGGGGTGGAGCAGCGGGAACTGACGCCTGCTGAGTTGAAACAGATCGCGGGTCGGGCCGGACGGTATGGTCATCATGAGGTTGGCGAATTCGGCGTGGTGGCCAAGGGCACGGTGCAGCAGCTGCGCACCATCTGGACCCGCCATGACCCGTCCTTCGGGTCCCGCCGCGCCCTGACGGTGCGGCCCACCCGCGCCATGGTCGACCGGCTGGCCGGGCGTATCGGTCGGGACAGCATGATGCTGCTGATCGACTGTTTCGCTGCTGCCCGCACGACCGGCAGCCCCTATCGCGTGGCCGACCTGTCGGCCCTGCGCCGTCTGGCCCAGGCGCTGGATGAACGGGATATCGGGTTTGAACAGAAACTGTCCCTGCTGTTCATGCCGTGCGATCCCGAGAAGGAAGTGGATGCCCGCTTCTTCAATCAGATCCTGCGCGCCGTGGAGACGGATGAACCGGTGCCGCTGGGCCTGGTCGTGCCGGCCCGCATGGAACGGCTGGATGATTATGGGTTGGAGGAACTGTCACGGTCCTGCGACCTCTACTATTGGGCCAGCCGCAAGTTTCCCCGTCTGTTTCCCGACCGCAAGGCCGTGGAGGAACGCCGGTCTGAGGTGGCGGGCCGCCTGTCTGAACTGCTGGCCAGCACGGCGCGGCGTCAGCGAATGGGCAAGGGTCCGGGCGGTCGGCCCGGTGGCGGTGGCAAGCCAAAGCCGCCCCAGGGCTTTCGGGGGGCGCCCAAGAAGCGCTATGGGCCACGCAAAGGGTGAGATCGAAACCGCCGGGCTTCCCCAATTGCCTACCGCGATTTGGGGATTTCCTATGACCTGTTACCACGGGGTAAAGGGTGATATATATTAGAAAGCTGAAAGGTCCCCCTGTTAAAAGGTGAAGGATATGTCGCTGTCCGCCAAGGTTGAAGGAAATATCGCTCAATCTTCGGGTGCCGGACAATCTTATAAAGATACTGATATCTATAAATGCTATAAACGTTCACCCTACTCATCTATAAAACACTCATCTTATTTTCATACATATGAAGATTTATTCAGTTCGTATCGGGGGCGTGAGATCACCTTTGTCGAGGTTGGCATTCTGAACGGCGGATCGCTGTTCATGTGGCGAGAATTTTTCGGCCCCAAGGCCCGTATCATTGGCCTGGACTTCAATCCCGCCGCCAAAAGATGGGAACAGGACGGGTTTGAAATCCATATCGGGGATCAGGCCAAACCGGAATTCTGGCAGGAGCTTTTTGCCAAGATCGGAAAAGTGGACATCCTGCTGGATGATGGCGGCCACACATTCGAACAGCAGATCGTGACCGTCTGCGAGGCGATGCCCCATGTCCGGGATGGGGGCCTGATCGCGGTGGAGGATACCCACACCAGCTATTTCAAGGATTTCGGCTATCCCACCCCCTATTCCTTCATCGAATGGACGAAGGTGATCGTCGATAACATCAATTCCCGGTTCCCCGGCATCAATCAGCCCTTTTCCACGCTGCCCTACAAGGACAGTGTCTTCTCGCTGCATTTCTACGAATCGATCGTGGGCTTCAAGATCCGCCGCGACATCTGCGTGCCCAGCCACCCTGTTTCCAATGGCGCCCCCACCCGCCAGCACGAGGATTTCCGGAACAAGGACAGCCTGATCGGCACGGTGGAGGAACGGTCAAACGCGCTATCACGCCGTCTGGCCTTCCTGCGCAACATGCCGTTCCTGTGGCGCACCTTGTCGGCTGCCAAGCGTGTCACGGTCACGGCGGTCGGTCGGTATTATTACAAGGCGCGTCTGCGCCGTCTGCGGCACCTTTTCTAGAACGATTTCCGGTTGACCGGAAATCGCTCCGGCGGCGGCCCGCGCACCCATGTGCGCGTAAGCCAAGCCGCCGGATGGCGGCGCCCGGCGCCTGAGGGAACAGGTAACGACCAAGCTTATGTCGCGGCCAGGATCGAATGGGCCAGCTTCTGCGCCTGTACCCTGATATCGGGCACGGCGGTGATCTCCCACAGGGTGCCGCGCATGATCGGCCCCATGGCGTACAGGCCGGACACGACCTGCCCGTCGGCATTCTTCAACCGGGCATCCCGGTCGGTATCCAGACCCAGCCGCAGCGGGTCGGGCCGCACCAGTCCCGCATCCAGCAGGCCGCGCAGCAGCGGGTCGCGGGTTCCAGCAATATCGCCGCCGGGACCGACACAGTTCACCGCATGCTGCACCGTCAATTCCTCTGCCGCTCTCTGTCCGCGCCGGCGCAGCCGCAGGGAGAGTTCACCGATCTCTCCGGCGCGCAGCCATTCCAGCTTGCCCGCAATCACCCGTAGACGGCCCTGCGCCATCATGGCGCGCAGCCTTTCATCGACGGGCGGTGCTAGCCGGTGGCGATGCACATCCCACCAGGGCCGCAGATGCCGCAGGAAGCGGGCACGTGCTTCAACCGGCAGGGCATGCCAATAGGGGCCGGTTGCGGCACGCAGGCTGTCGATCACCCCATGCCATGACCGTCCCTCCGCCATGGCCGCCCGCACCGCCACGCGCACGGCGTGAAGGGACCCGGCCAGGGACGGGCTGATGACGGGGGCCGCCTGTGGCGTGGCGGGGTGGCCCGCCGGGCCATGGCGTCGCGGCAGAAGCCCGCGACGCGACAGGGCCAGAATCGGCCCGACATGCCCCTGATCCGCCAGGGACAGGGCCACATCCACCATGGTCAGGCTGGTGCCCAGCAGAAGCACCCCATCCTTCTCCCCGATCCGGGAAAGCGCGCCGGGGCCCCAGGGATCGCTCTGGAATCTGAATGTGTCCAGAAGCGCCTTGTCCACGCCCGGCGGTGGGTCAGGGGGGAAGTTCCCCACGGCCAGCACCGCCCCATCAACCTCGTAGGTCCGACCGACATCGGTGGTCAGCTGAAAGCCCCCGCCGGCAGCCGGCATCAGGCCGACCGCGTCGTCGGCGACCAGGACCAGACGCCCGACAGCATCCGACCCGGTCGCCGCCTGGGACAGCATGTCCTGCAGATACTGGCCATAGGTGGCGCGCGCCACGAAGCCTGCCGGATCGGCGGTTTCATTCCGGCCACGCAGCCAGTCCAGGAAATGCCCAGGCCGGTCTGGAAAGGCCGACATGTTGCCGGCCCGGACATTGAGAAGATGCGCGCCGTGCCGCGTGCTGTAGGCGACCCCCTTGCCGAAGCCGCGTGCGCGTTCCACCAGAAGGATGCGGGGGGCCGCCGGGCCGGCGGCCAGAAGGTGCAAGGCCACCAGTGAACCGCTGAAACCGGCGCCGATCACGGCAATGGTGGGGCGTCGGGTGCGATCCGTCATGCGGGCAGGGCTTCCTTGCTGGCGGTATTATCCTATACCACCAGTAGGAATTATGGCCGCCGCAGAGTCAAGCCGGTTCGGCGTGACGATCATGTGACGGTGCGGGCTGACAGAAGTCAGATCACGAAATCCAGCGGATGGCTCAGCGACCGCCGGCGTCGGGACGCCTCCGCCAGGGTGCAGCGGTCCAGCACGGTTGCCATGGCGTCGCGTGCCTTCAGCATGGCCCAGCGGATGACGCAGGTGGCCGCGTCCTCGCAATCCTCGCACGGTTCGAACTTCAGCCGGCTGGCGCAGCGGATGGGGGCAAGCGTGCCGTCAATGACGCGGATGATGTCGCCAACCGACAGATTCTCCGGCGGGCGGGCCAGACGATAGCCACCATGCCGCCCCCGCTGGCTTTGCAGCAGCCCGGCCTTGCGCATGTCCAGCAGGATGGCTTCCAGGAATTTGGCCGGAATATTTTCCGACGCGGCGATTTCCCCGATCTGAACCGTTGTGGCATCTTCAAAGCGATCAGCCAGATGGATACAGGCGCGAAGGGCGTATTTTGCCCGCTGGGTAAGCATCGCGGTCAAACTTTCCGGCACAAACAGGTCTACCCTTCATGGCGTTTCCGCGCGCCGATAGCAAGGGGCCCGTTTCGCTGATCAGCCTTCCGCTTCCGTCGCCATGGCGCGCGACAGTTCGGGGATACGGTCGGCCAAGGCGCGTTGCGCCCGCTCTCCCGCCGCGGTGAGATGCGCCAGCGGTTCCGCCAATGCGGCCCGGTCGGTGCCCGCATCGATGGCCTGTTCCAGGTCGCGCGCCGCCCGCGACAGTTCCATCAGGCCGAAATTTCCGGCCAGGGAAACCATGGAATGGGCCTGGGCCCGCACGACATCCAGGCTGATCGTGCTATCGCCGACCAGGACCGTGCGCTGCCGCAGGGTGGTGGCCACCTCCTCCATCATGGGCAGCAGTGCACCCGCCCCCATCAGCGCTTCCAACTGCGCCTGCATATCCATGGACAGCACCGGCAGATTGCCGCTTGCGGTGCCGCCGGTGGGTGCCGGTGCCTGCGCGGGGCCGATGCGCTGTGACCAGCGGGTCAGGGCGGCGACCAGATGGCTGGCCTCGATGGGTTTGGCGATATGGTCGTTCATTCCCGCCTTGCGGCAGCGTTCCACCTCCGACGGCAGGGCGTTGGCGGTCAGGGCGATGATGGGGATGCGTCCCGCGACGGAGGGCAGGGCGCGGATGGCGCGCGTCGCCTCCAGCCCATCCATCCCCGGCATCTGCACATCCATCAGCACCAGATCATAGGTCGTGCGCTGGACGGCGGCCAGGGCGGCGGCACCATCGACGGCGATGTCGACCCGGTGGCCCGCCCGTTCCAGAATGGCGCGAACCAGAAGCTGGTTCACGGGCAGGTCCTCCGCCACCAGGATATGCAAGGTGCGGGCGTTGGCCCCGTCCCCGCCGGCACCGGGTGTCGGCAGGGCAGGGGCATTGCTGGGCGGATCGGTGAGGCGGAGGGGGATTTCGATCCAGAACAGGCTGCCCCGCCCCGCCTCGCTGGACAGGCCCAGCCGCCCGCTCATCAAGGTAACCAGCCGCTTGCAGATCGCTAGACCCAGGCCCGTTCCGCCATAGCGGCGGGCCGTGGAGGCGTCGGCCTGATGGAACGGTTCGAACAGCTGCGGCTGACGCTCCGGTGCGATGCCGATGCCGGTATCGGCGACCGCGATGCGCAGCGACCCGTTGCCCTCGCCCGCAATGGTGGTGGCCGACAGGGTGACATGGCCAGCCTGAGTGAACTTGACGGCATTGTTCAGCAGGTTCAGCACCACCTGCCGCACCCGTGTGGGGTCCAGCATCAGCCAGGGGGGCAGGTCGGCGGCAAGATCGATTCGCAGGGAAAGGCCCTTTTCCTGTGCCATGGGGCGGACCAGCTCGGCACAGGTCTGCAGCATGCCCACGGTGTCTGTGGGCATCTCCTCCAGCTGCAGGTGCCCGGCATCGACCTTGGAGAAATCCAGCACGTCATTGATGACGGCCAGCAGCGTGCGACCGGCTTCGGCCTGCAAGCCGATGTAACGCCGCCGCTCCGTCTCCGGCAGGTCGGCGGTCAGCAGCAGGTCGGCAAAGCCGATCACGGCGTTCAGGGGCGTGCGCAGCTCGTGGCTGACCGTGGCCAGGAAGTCGGTCTTGGCGCGGGCCGCCGCCTCCGCCTCCCGCCGCGCCATCAGCAGGGCTTCCTCCTGCGCGGTGCGGTCGGTCACGTCGCTGACGGCGCCGAACAGGGCGAAGGGCTTGCCATCGGGCCCGAACTCCACCACCCCGCGCGTCACCACATGGCGCGTCTCGCCCGTGGGCCGGATGATGCGCAGACCCATTTCATAGCTGGCGCCCGACTGCATGGCCGTGGTCACAAGCTCACGTAACCGGTCACGGTCTTCCGGATGATGGGCGGCCAGTGTGGCCTCCATGGTCGGCTGGAACTTGTCCTTGCGCAGCCCGTAGATGCGATAGACCTCGTCCGACCAGGTGAGGCGGCGGGTCGACAGCTCGAACCGCCAATGGCCGACCATGGCAAGCTGTTCACCCAGCCGTAACAGGCGGTTGGCCTCTGACAGGTCGCGTGATTGCGCCCGGCGGCGGCGTGCCTCCACCGCCAGCGCCCGGAACAGCGCGATCATTCCCAGGCTGGCGATGGTCGCGGCGGCCAGGGCGCGCAGGGCCAGGGTCCACCAGGGCGTCAGAACATCGCTCAAGGCCCGGCCGACCAGGGCATAGAGCGGGTAGGAACGGACCTGACGGAAAGCCAGCAGCCGGTGAATGCCATCCACGCTGCTGATATTCTCCACCAGCCCCTGCGGGGCCTGGCGCGCCGTGGACATCAGGGCGCCATCGTCCAGCACCTGTCCCAGGCCGCTATTGCCGTCGCCATTGTCGGCGCGGCTGGAACGGGCCCGGATGATCCCATCCGCCCCCAGCAGATTGACCACCCCGTTCTCGCCCAGATCCAGCTTGTGGTAATAGGCGGAGAGATAGAAGGGGTCCATGGCCAGGGTGATGATGCCGGCCAGGGTACCGTCAAGATGGTTCAGCCGCAGGCTGACCGGCAGCGACCATCTGCCCGATAATCTGCCCACGATGGGCGGGCCGACAAAGACGCTACCCGTATCCTGTCCGACATGCACGGCGACATGGGCGCGGTCCAGATAGTTGGTGATGCGCGCTTCCGGCCCCATGCCCAGCGAGCTGTCGATCAGATAGCCGTCGGCACCGATGATCGACATCTGCACCGTGAAACCTTCGGGCATCGTGTGCTTGCGCATGAAACGGCGCAGGTCGAATCCGGTCGGGTCCGTTTCATATTCGGTCTTGGCGGTGCGCAGCGTCTGTTCGACCGTGGACAGGATCCAGAAGGACTGTTCCTCGAATGCCAGTGCCAGATTGGAGACATCGCGCCGTGCCTGGTCCAGCGCCCGCTCGCGTTCCAGCCATAGCAGCACGCCCGTCCCACCCCAGATCAGGACCAAGGTGAATGTCAGGATCAGGGTCAGCTTCTTGGACGCGACCACCATCGATTCTCCGGGCGGCGGCCATTCCCCTGCCGCGCGATCATTCGATACTCGAATTAAGTAACAAACCGTTCCCGTCCTGGGGCAGGTGCAGAAGGTTAGGTTGTGCCGTCCGATGCAGGGTAGGAGATGGAAACGACTTCCAGTTCCTCCAGCCCCGCCGGTGTCCGCAGGCTGACCAGATCGCCTTCGCGCGCCTTCAGCAGGGCCCGTGCCACGGGCGAAACCCAGGAAATCAGGCCCGGCCCCATATCGGTTTCATCCACGCCGACAATGGTCACCGTGTTCTCCGTCCCATCCTCACGGGCATAGGTGACGGTGGCGCCGAAAAACACCTGATCGCGATGCCTCTGCTGTCTTGCGTCCACGACATTGGCAATCTCCAGCCGCTTGGACAGGAAACGCATGCGGCGGTCAATCTCGCGCAGCCGCTTCTTGCCGTAGAGATAGTCGCCATTTTCCGACCGGTCGCCATTGCCGGCCGCCCAATGCACGATCTCCACAATCTTGGGCCGTTCCACGCGCAGCAGGTTCTGCAATTCCCGCTGCATGCGGTCATATCCCTGCGGTGTGATGTGGTTCTTGGTGCCGGGCGGCAGCGGGCGCGGATCATCGGCGCCGTCATCATCGTCAGCGGCGGCGTCGCGCGCATTCTCGTTGACCCAGGCCTTGCTCATCCCTGCACCGCACCCGTTACGAAACCAGCACAGGGTTTAACGCGGATGCGGGCCGTCAGGAAAGCGAAGCTTCACCCCGCCAGGGCGATGTCGCTGACATCCGAGGCTGTAAGACGGGCCAGACGGTGGTCAGGCAGGGCACAGAGCAGCTTCACCCGCCGTTCCACCATGCCGAACACAAGGTTCAGCAGGGCACGGCGTTCCGTCTCCGACCCTTCAAGCGCCAGCGGATCGGGGAACCGCCAGGTCACGCGCATCGGATTGCCGGTGAAGGCCGGCTGCGGCAGGGCGGTAGACTGTTCGCACACATGAAAGACGAAATCCAAATCCGGCGCATCGGGGCCTGTGAACAGGTCCCAGCGCTTGGGCCGCAGGGTTTGCGTATCGATCCCCACCTTGTGCAGCAGGTCGAGCGTGATCGGATCGGCTTCGTCGCGTGGTTCAGGGCCGGCGGAGAAGGTATCGAAGCGACCCGCGCCCCATTTGCGCAGCAGCCCCTCCGCCATCAGGCTGCGCGAGGCATTGCGGCGGCAGATGAACAGAACGGAAAAGGGACGGTCAGGCGACATGGGTTGGACCCCGTTGCGCGTGGATAGCGCCTGGGGACTTACCGCATCATCGGCGACAGAAATGTCACCATTCCATGGTGGTTGCGTGACAGGAACGGGCGGAGGCCCTTATGCGCCCCCATTCAGGCGGTTCCAGACGCCACGGACCTGCCCGGCAAGGCCCATCGGTTCGAACGGTTTGGCGATGACATCCACCACGCCCAGCGCAAGAAAAGTCTCCACCTCGCGCGGCTGCACCTTGGCGGTGATGAAGATCA
The DNA here is from genome assembly GCF_057809555.1 of Niveispirillum sp. FG156. Classification (NCBI taxonomy): domain Bacteria; kingdom Pseudomonadati; phylum Pseudomonadota; class Alphaproteobacteria; order Rhodospirillales; family Azospirillaceae; genus Niveispirillum; species Niveispirillum sp. FG156. Next base: position 31,208 of record NZ_JBMDKE010000031.1, read on the forward strand.
CGGGGATATCGGTGGTCTCCGGATCGTCCTGCAGTGCGCGCAGCGTGGCGGGGCCGTCCATCACCGGCATCATCACGTCCAGCATGATCAGCTGCGGCTTGAAACGCTTGGCCATCTCCACGGCCTTGGTCCCGCTGTCGCACAGTTCCACGGTGAACTTCCCGATCCGGGTCAGAGCCAGATTGGTAACGGTGCGCAGCATTTCCTCATCCTCGACATAGAGGATACGCTCAAGCGCGGGGATCATGGGGGGTCTCCACGGGTGCTGACATTGCGCCGGTTTCCAACTCGGGGGCCATCCTATGTATCAGGCTGCGGATGGTGTCCACCAGTTCCTCGTTGCGGGCCCTGGACTTGACCAGTGTTGCCGCGACCTGCCGCATCTTCACAGGCCCCGCATCGGCGCCGGTAAAGACCACGATGGGCACGGGCAGTCCCTGCCGGTCGCGCAGATGCGGGATGACATCCAGGCCGCAGCCATCGGGCATGTCGATATCGATGATCCCAATATCAAACGGCCCGGCGGCGGCGGCCTCCATGGCTGCGGCCAGGGTGGGGGCCGGGTGTATTTCCGCCTGTCCAGACAGGAGATGGCGGATGACGGCCTGGATATCGGCGTCATCCTCCACATGCAGCAGACGGGGGCGGTGGGGCGTATCATCGCGGACGGCCCGGCGCAGACCGGCGATCAGCCGTTCCTCGTCAATGGGCTTGGACAGCCAGTCGATGACGCCCACGGCCTCTCCCTCGATGGCATCGCGCTCGCCATCACCGCTGGCTGTGACAACGATAACCGGCAGGTCCCTGGTTTCCGGCTGGGCACGGATGGCGCGGAACAGGCTGACCCCTGGCAGGTCGGGCAGCATCAGGTCCAGGGTCATGGCCTGGAACGGATGGCGGGCCAGCAAGGACAGGGCTTCCCCCGCCGTTGCAGCGATGGTCGGGGTAAAGCCGGCCTGCGACAGCATCAGCGACAGAAGCCGGGCGATATGGGGATCATCCTCGCAGATCAGGATATCGGCGGGAACCGGGGCCGGCATCGCAGGGGGCGGCACGACATTGGCATCCTGCAATACCGGAAGATCGATATGAAACCGGGTGCCGTGACCAGGCACACTGTCAAACCCGATCTGCCCGCCCTGGCGCTCCACGATCTCCTTGGTGATGGCCAGGCCCAGGCCTGTTCCGCCCTTGGCCCGGCTGTCGGAACCGTCCGCCTGCGCGAAGCGCTGGAAAATGCGGTCGCGGAAACTCTCATCAATCCCGATCCCCTGGTCCGCCACCGTGGCCCGCACCAGACCGTCGGGACGCAGTTCCATTGACAGGGTCACTGTGCTGCCAGGCGGGGAGAATTTCACGGCATTGGAGATCAGATTGGCGAAGGCCTGGGCCAACCGATCCGGATCGGCCATGACCTTGGCTTCCAGCCGTGTCTGTGGTGTCAGACCCGGACCGGCGGCCAGCTTCACCTGCGACCGCTCCGCCAGGGCCAGATGGTCACGCACCGCCTCGTCCAGAAGGGCCGGCAGCGACCGCGGCGCCAGATCGAAGCGCATCTTGCCCGATGCGATCTTCTCCATGTCGAGCAGATCGTTGATCAGGCGGATCAGGCGCTCGGTGCTTTCCTGGGCGATATCCGTCAATTGCCGTGCATCGGCGGGCAGGGGGCCGAACATGTCGGAATTGATCATGCCCAGCGATGCGCGGATGGCAGTCAGCGGTGTGCGCAGTTCGTGGCTGACCGTGGAAATGAATTCCGACTTCAGCCGGTCCATTTCCTTCAGGTGCGAGATGTCATTGGCCACGCCCAGGAAGCCCGTCACTACTCCCTGGCCGTCGCGGATGGCGGTGACGGACAGCAGAACCGGGAAGCGGCGGCCATCGCGGGCGATATAGGTCCATTCCCGCTGATCCCGCTTGCCCAGACGGGCGCGGTGCACGAAGGCCTCGAACGGATCGACGGGCGGCTGTCCCAGATCGGTGGTCAGCTTGGCGACGGCGCGCGCCACCTCGCCCATGTCATGGAAGCATTTGGGCGTTTCCTTGCCCACCATCTCGGCGGCGGTATAGCCCAGCATGCGTTCCGCCCCACGGTTGAAGGCGCGAATGGTGCCGTTGGGGTCGGTGACGATGATGGCGTTGTCGGCGCTGTCGACAATAGCCTGCAGCTCGCTGGTCAGGCGGCGCATCTCATCCTCGGCCTGCTTGCGGGCCGTGATCACCTCGGTGAACATCACGATACCGCCGACATCACCGTCGATATCGTACCAGGGATGGATTTCCCAGCGCAGCCAGACGACGGAACCGTCGGCGCGCTGGAACTGATCCTCGGCGGCACTGGCATGTTCGCCGGCCAGGCAGCGTTCATGGATGCTCCGCCACCGTTCCTCGATCTCTGGAAAAATCTCGTAATGCGAGCGGCCGATCAGGTCGCGGTCGTTCAGATCATAGTCGGACAGCCAGCGCCGGCTGACGGCGACATAGCGCAACCTTGTATCCAGCATGGCGATGGCCGCCGGTGCATGCCGGATGAACAGGTCCAGCAGATGCTCACGCCGGCGAAGGGCATCGGCCAGGGACTGGCCTGCCAGATGCACCGCCCGAAAGGCACCGGCGGCGCGCGACAGGTCGCCGACCTCATCCGGCCTTGAAATGTCGGGCATCGTCACGTCGGTCTCCCCGCGCGCGATCTGCTCGAACACCTCGGTCAGCTTGGCCAGCGGGCGCAGCACCCGCCAATGCACCAGCAGCAGGGCCACACCGCCAATGATCAGCGTGGCCAGGCACAGCAGCACACCCTGGGCCAGACTGACCAGCGCGTCTTGTGACAGGCGGCGGGCCCGGACCTCCGTGACCGATTTCGATGCGGTCAGCACCGCCTCCACGGCCTCGATCCCCGTCGTTGCCATGCTGAACCAGTCGGCGGCGGAGACCGGGTCGATCTGTCCGGCGCGGGCCAGATCCATGGCCCTTCGACGGAAAGGTTCGATCCGGTTGGAGATCAGGCTGTCGGTGGCGGATGTGGCGATTCGCACCGTCTCCATGCCGACATCGCTCTGGGCGGCCAACTGCCGGACATTCTCCCAGGCCAGGGTGAAGCGGGTTTCTGACTCCGCCAGCATTTCGATGGTGTTGGGGGTGGCGCCGCGTATCAGGGCCGCCGACAGCAGGGCACGCAGCCGCCCCGCCTGCTCCGCCGCGATCCAGGCCGACTGGCGCAGCGGCGCATGCGCGGCGATCAGCGGGTCGATGATGGGGGAACGGTCGGCCAGCATCTGATGCGACAGTCGGGCCTGATCGATCAGGCCCGTCATGGTGCCGAACCAGCGTTCCGCCAGATCGTCGGGCCGCTCCTGCTGTGTCCGGTGCAGTGCCTCGTCCAGCTGCTCGCGCATGGACCCAAGGGTTTTGCGCGCCTGGCGCAGCGTGGCCAGAAGTTCCGTGGCGCCGTTGGGGGCCTGATCGGGATGGGAAAGATGGGTCAGCAGCGTATCCAGCTGCGTGTCGGTATGGGCGCGAACCGACCGCAGCGGGGCCAGCTGTGCCTCCCCCGGCACGGTTTCCTGGGACAGCAGGACATAGGTCGTGCCGCGTTCCAGCGCCCAACCCAGCGCCAGTTCGACCAGCATGCCGCGCGCCTGATCGGCCGCCAGATACCGGTCGGCCGCGCGCTTGTCGTTCCAGTCGCGCAAAAGCCCCAGGACCGCCAGGGCCACCAGGGCAGCGGCCATGACCAGCATCAACAGGGGGATCAGCAAGCGAAGGCGCATGCGCGGTCATTCCGCTCCGCAATTCGGGATGCGGACCGGAACGAACTGTCCGCCGTTCCTTCCCGCGGAACGACGATGACGCAATCAGGCGGTGCAAACCAGCGTCAGAACGTCTCCCTATCCTAAAGCTTATAACGTCCTTAGGGAGAGACGGCACCGCCCCATCGCCTACTCCAGATAGCCGTCGACCTCGGCAGCCGCCCGTTCCAGCGGCCAGTTCAGCCGCTCGATGATCTCATCAATCGCGTCTTCCGGTGACAGCGACCCACGGCCCAGCTTTTCCAGAATGGCGTCGAGAATCGACTCCTCCTTGGGGTTGGGGCGGCCGTAGGGCTTCAGAATATCAAGAATGCTGCTCATGCGCGTTGCTGTTTCCCGCTGGAGCCTGCCCCGGTGGGGGCGGCTGATGCGGGTGAGTTTACACGCCCAGCCCCGCTGTTGGCTAGCGGTCAGGGGCTCAGCCGCGACCGAAATCCATCAGGTCGGGAGCGTTGTTGACCAGCGTTTCGGCCATGGCCTCGACACGGGCCAGCAGGGCGGGCTCCAGGCCCTCGACGATCTCCGTCTCACTCTTCATTTCGGAAAGTTGTTTAACCCAGCGCTCCAACACGAATCGCGTTCCAATCGGCATATGGCTTATATTGGCGGCCATCTTCTCCAGGCGCGGGGCAACGGCGCCCAGATGCAGCTGCCACAGGGCCACGGTCAGTTGACGCAGCTGGCGTTCCACCTGGGCGCGCCGCTCCTCGTCCAATGACCTGGTGTTGGACCGCATGACCGAGGTGAAGGCGGCCACCGCTTCGAAGGCGGGGCCCAGCTCCTTGAACTGCCGCAGTGCGATGGTAACGTCCGGTGGAGTGGGCAGACCGGCGCACCGATTCTGCAGACGGGCCAGATCTTCCTGCAGCAATGCCAGCTGCAATCGAATGGTCCGGTCGGCTGATTTGCTTTGCATCCGAAAGATACCTCCACCAAAAGATATAAACCGAATCGCCAGTCTGCAAAGCGGGAAATGCATTCGCCCCTGCTTGTCGGGTGTTGCGAGTATTTCCACAGCACTCGAACAAACCTTCTATGACCATTCGCCGTTGCAGTGCCGCAACACTCGCCATTTCGCGGTAAGCCACCTGTGCTGATGGTATGGGTGGGGAAAGCGGGCGGCGAAGAAGGGGATCGTCATCCTGTCATAAATTATTGGTATTCAAGGATTATACTTGGTTGCGCAGTGACGGTCCGGGTGAGTGGCGCTGCATAATGGTGTGACAGGAAAGTCTTGATGCGGCTGGTCATGATGGTATTTTGGACCCAGCCACACGCAAGAAGCCTCTCGCAACGCGAAAAAGAAGTGGTATAAGGCACATCGGTCCAACCTCTGGGGAATTTACCAATGAAAAAGGAACTCCTGGCTCTGACGTTCGCCATCGCGCTGGGCGCAGCCCCGAGCATCGCTAACGCACAGAGCGCTTCCGGCGCCGCGCCGGCGGCTGCTCCGACCGCCACCGGTTCTGCCGCTGGTGCGGGCGCTTCTGGCGTCGCCCTGGGTTCCCTGGGCACCGTTGCTGTTGTCGGCGCCGTCGCCGTTGCTGGCGTCGTGGCTGCCGCTTCTGGTGGTGGTGACGAAGAGCAGCCGGGTCCCGGCCCGGGTCCGGGTCCTGGCACCCAGACCACGCCGACCAGCACGAGCACCAGCACGCGCACGGCGACGTCGACCCGCTGATCGGGTCCGTACCAGCAGGCTGTGGGCTATAGAACTGGACCTCTGGATCGCTCCGGAGGTCCTTTTCTTGTTTGCGCGTTTTGTGGCTGGCCGGGCGGCGCCACAGAACATCCCCTGTCCTGCGGTGCCGCAAGGCTCCGGGTCACGTCGCCGGCTTGATGATCTCGATATTCACGGGCTCGGTACGGTCGTGAATATGCTGCCGGGTTTTCCAGCAGAAGCCGGTCGCCGGTTCGATCCAGTAATCATTGCTGAAGGGCTTCATCCCCGTCATCACCACGTCCTCACGCAGGTGGGTCAGGGTGAAGTCGCGTTCCAGGATGGTGAGCTTTTCCGTGCCCAGGTCGCTGAACCGGCCTTTGACCGCAACATCGAACAGGCCTGCGGCCTGGATATCGACATGGCGGATATACTCCTTCCCGATCAGCGTGCGCAGGTCGGGGATGGTATCCTGGGGAAATGACGTGCGCGACAGATCGCCGGGCAGCCCCACGGTCTGTATCAGGAAGGGGCCGCGCGTCACCAGCACCTGCCGCGTCTGGCTATAATAATAGAGCGCCCCATTTCCGCCGATTTCGCCCAGCACCATGAAGGCCTCACTGCTGTCCTCCAGCCATGCCAGGATTGAGGCATAGGGCAGGGCATCTGCCTGCGCCCGCGTCACAGGTGCCTTGCCGCCAATGCCACCCACCGCCGCCACAGTTGCCCAGTACGGAGATTCAGTGTTACCCAGGTCTCCGCATGCCGTCAGAACAGTGGCTGGCAGCAGCGTGGTGGCGATCGCGCCCAGGCATTGGCGACGGTTCAGCAGTGTCGCGTGGCCTTTGGAATCGCTTTTGGGAAGTGTCATGGAGAACTCGATGCGTCGTGTGTTCAAGGGCGCCGTCAGTGGGCGGCACTTGCAGGTCGGTCTAGCATGTGCCGCCCTGCTTGTCAGTGCTGTGATGCCCGCCGCTGCCCAGACCATCGAGTTGCCGGATGGGGCCATAGACCTTCGAAACCTGCAGAGCCAGTTCGGCCAGCGTGGTAACACGCCGCAAAATGCCAGCAGCCAGCTGGACCGGTCCCGCACGGGTGCCGGGGGTGTCGACAATTATCTCAACATGCCGTCCGGTCAGACGCAGTTCGATGCGCGCGACCCGATGGACCCCGCCTTCGCGGAAAACGCGGAAATGCGGCGCCCCTCGCCGCTGGAGCGGCAATATAGCCAGCGCGCGGGCAAGCGCCTGGAACAGTTTGGCTATGACCTGCGCAACGAGCGCCGCCTGACCTCCACGGCCCTGCTGAACGGGTCGGTGCCGGATGATTATGTCCTGGGCATCGGCGATGAGCTGGTTGTGACATTGCGTGGTCAGGTCAACAGCACGACCAGCGTGCGGGTGGACCGTGAGGGGCGCATCGTGCTGCCCAACATGGTCCCCGTGGCTGCCGCCGGTCGCCGCTTCGGTGAATTCCGCGAGGATCTGACGGCCCAGGCCCAGTCCGCTTTCATCCAGACCAACGTTTTCGTTTCCGTCGGTTCCGTGCGCTCCATCGGCGTTCTGGTGACCGGTGAGGTCCGTGCGCCGGGCCGTTACACGTTGACCAGCTTTTCCAGCCTTGTCGATGCCCTGTCGCAGGCCGATGGCATTCAAAAGTCGGGTTCGCTGCGTGCGCTGAAGATTCTGCGCGGCAACACCACCATCGCGGTGGACCTCTATGATGTGCTGCTGGGCAGCCGTACGCTGAATGATCTGCGGCTTCAGGACGGGGACCAGATCGTGGTGCCCGCCATCGGGGAAACCGTGGCGGTGCAGGGCGATGTGGTGCGCCCCGGCATTTACGAGCTGAAATCCGATGAGGCCGGCCTGTCGGCCGTGCTGGCACTGGCCGGCGGGCCGCAGCGTGCGCGCGGCAACCGCATCGATGTTCTGCGGCTGGACAAGTCGGGCCGCAATCAGGTGATCCGCAACGCCGCCGGCGGGGCCAAGGTGCTGGCCGGTGATATCGTGTCGGTCGAGCTGCCGCGCGATGCCTTCGCCCTGGAAGGGGCGGCGGAAATGCCGGGCAGCCGTGGATTGGCGCAGGCCAAGACGCTGCGCGATGTCCTGAACGAGCCTTATGTTCTGTCGGCCAATCCCTATCTGCCGCTCGCCGTCATCGATACCGAGGACCCGGCCACGCGGCAGCGCCGCTATGTGCCGGTCGATCTGCAGCGCGTCATGGATGGATCCATGAATATCTCGCTGCGCGAACGGGACCGCGTCATCGTGTTGAGCCAGGCGGATATCCGCTATCTGGGTTCGGCTGACGTGCAGGCCGTCCTGCGCGGGGAACAGCCGCCCAGCGTGAAGCTGGCCGTGGACCGCACCATCACGGGCGAGAAGCTGGCCATGGCCGGTGCAGCCCCCCTGCCGTCCAACGAAACCAGCAGCCGTCAGACCGGTCAGCGCAGCCAGACCCGCCGTGCCAATGAGACGGCTGCGGGCACAGGTTTTGATGCCTATGAGGCCTATCAGCAGGATCGCGACCGCCAGCAGGTCACCCCACGGGACGACTTTCAGGATGGGCGCGAAAGCGATGGCACGGGCCGCCCGCGCCGTCTGATCGGGACCTATCAGGACCCGACCAATCCCGCCGGTGTCCGTCTGGTCGAATCCGATGTGGAGTGCGGCGGCCTTCAGACCCTGGCCTCGCTGGCGTCGGAAGGTTTGCAGCAGCGCTATTCGGTGGCGATGCGTACCGGTTCCCGGCAACTAACGGACACGTCGGTGATCGACATCCGCTCCTGCCCGCGCATTTTCCACCGTCATCCCGACCTGCTTCCCTTCCTGCTGGAATACGCCATCTCCATCGAGGGTGAAGTGCGTTTCCCCGGCGTCTATCCCGTCGTGCCGGGCGCCAAGGCCGATACGGTGCTGAAGGCCGTGGGTGGCGTGACCCTGGATGCCGATTCCGATGCCGTGGAAATGACCAATGTCCAGGGCGAGCGCACGAGCGACATGAGCCTGCGTCAGCTGAACCAGTCCACGCTGAACCCCGGCGATGTGGTCCGCATCGCGGCCCGCGTGGCCAAGCGCGAGGTGGGCGTGGTCAAGGTGGCCGGCGAGGTCATGCGTCCCGGTCGCTATGATATCAAGCGTGGCGAACGTCTTTCCGACCTGCTGCGCCGTGTGGACGGCCTGACGCCGGAGGCCTTCCCCTATGGCGCCGTCTTCACGCGTGAACGTGTCCGTGATGCGGAGGAGGCGGGCTTCCGCCGGGCGGCCCTGGAACTGGAACAGTCCATCCCCAGCGTCATGGCCAGCGCGTCCGGTCAGGAAGCCGAACAGGCCCGTCAGGCCCTGCCCTTCCTGCAAAGCCTGGTGAACAGCCTGAAGAGCGCGCGCGCCGTGGGCCGTGTCGTTGTCGAGGTTGATCCGACCGTGTTGGCCGCGCGTCCGGAACTGGATTTCGTGCTGGAGCCGGGCGACGTTCTGACGATCCCCAAGCGCCCCTCGCATGTGACCGTGTCGGGTGAGGTGCTGAACTCCGGTTCTGTGATGTTCAAGAGTGGCAAGGCGGCCCGCGATTATATCAAGATGGCCGGTGGTGCCACCTCTGCGGCGGAAGAGTCCGATGCCTTCGTGATCTATCCCAACGGCGAGTCCGAGCCCTTGAGCCTGGGTCGCTTCAGCGATGGCAGCGTGCCGATCCCGCCGGGTTCCACCATCGTGGTGCCGCGTGATCCGCAGCCGTTCAACTTCCTGACCATGACCCGTACGGTCGTGGGCCTGTTGAGCGATCTGGCCCTGTCGGCGGCCTCGCTGGCCGTGATTTCCCGGAACTGAGGCGGATAGATCGTGACCATGTTCCGCTTCGGCAGGACGGCAACCGCCGCCATCGCACTTCTGGCGATGGCGGCCCCGGTCGCCGCCCAGGAGAACAATCCCTTTCTGCCCTGGCGGCCACCGGAGACGGTGAACGATTTCGGCGGCACGGGCCTGATCCAGACCCCGGTCGCCCGGGCAGCACCCGATGGTCAGGCCTATGCCGGCTTCACCTATGTCTGGCCCTATTCGCGCTATTTCATTACGGTGCAGGGCCTGCCCTGGCTGGAAGCCACCCTGCGCTATACCAGCGTCGCCAACCGCTATTACGGGCCGGAGGATTTCTCCGGGTTGCAGTCCTATAAGGACCGCGGCATCGACGTGAAGGTGCGGCTGGTCGAAGGCGATGCAACCTGGCCGAACCTGGCCGTCGGCATGCGCGATATTGCCGGCACCGGTCTTTTCGGTTCCGAATATATCGTTGCGGATCAAAGCTTCGGTGACTTTGACCTGTCCCTGGGCATGGGCTGGGGCAATATGGGAACCCAGAACAAGTTCAGCAATCCGCTGGGCCTGATCTCCAAAAAGTTCAAGACACGCCCCACCGGCTTCACAGAAGGCGGCGGCGCCCTGTCGACGGACTTTTTCCGGGGCCCCGTCTCGCTTTTTGGCGGTGTTGCTTGGCAAACCCCGCTGGAAGGCCTGCGCCTAAAGCTCGAATATGACCCGAACGACTATCAGAGCGAGCCGCTGGACAATGACCTGAAACAGTCCATCCCCATCAATGTTGGCTTTGATTACAAGCCGTGGGATTGGCTGCAGGTCGGTGCTGCATTGGAGCGTGGCAACCGCGCCATGCTTCGTTTCGCAACGACAACGAATTTCCATAAGGCGAAGGGGCCGGGCAAGATCGACGCGCCGCCGCCCCCGTTGATCCCCACGGCCCCTGCCGCGGCCCCCTCGGCGGCGCCCGCTGCCGTGCCGGATGCGCCGCGTTCTGCTGCCACGCCGGCGGATGATGTACGGACGGGCCTGGGCCGGCAGGCCGCACTGGATGGTCTGGCGCTTCAGCATTTTGCCCGCATGGCCGGTGAGATCAACATCACGGTCGCGGGAACGCCCGCGCGCGACAGCGTGGCCGTGTCCTATGATCTGGCCCGCCGCGCGGCAGAACTGGCGCCCGATTTCACGGGCCGCATCCAGGTAACGCGGGTTGAATATAACCTGCCCTGGATGGTGACCAGTTTTGAGGCCGACAGCCTGCGCCGGGATGCGGGCTTGCGCGTCACCAGTCCCGCCCCGGTCCCCGCCCTCTATCCCGTCCCGCCCGTTACGGGCCAGGCGCCGGATGAGACGGTGCGCAAGGAACTGTCGGCCCAGTTGCAGAAGCAGGGCTTCTTCCTGTCAGCGGTCGATTACAAGGCCCCGAAGGTCACCCTGTTCCTGGGCAATGGCCGCTATCGGCAGGTGCCGAAGGCCATCGGGCGTGCGGCCCGCACAGCCGCGGCGGTCCTGCCGCCGGAATATCAGGAGATCGAGATCATCTTCGTGGACAATGGCATTGAGATGCTGTCGGCCACGATGTTCCGGGTCGATCTGGAACGCGCCTTGTCCCCCTATGGCGGCTCCATCGAGGAAGCCTGGATGCGCACCCGCATCGAACGGCCCTCCGCCAAGGCCGAGGATGCCAGCCATCCCGAAGATGTGGAATATCCCAGCGTCGGCTGGAACATTCGTCCGGCCCTGCGTCAGACCTTGGGCCGCCCCGAAAGCTTCATCCTGTATCAGGCCTGGGTGCGTCTGAACGGCACGCTGGTCCTGGCACCGGGTCTGAACGTCGCCGGCGGGCTGGGTATTGATGTGTCGAACAATTTCGACAAGATGCGCATCCCGTCTGACAGCTTGCTGCCGCGTGTCCGGTCCGACATCAAGGAGTACCTGCAACAGGGTACGACCGCGATGACCTATCTCCAGGCCGACTATACGCGGGAGATCGGGACCGACACCTATGCCCGCGTCTATGGCGGCTATCTGGAAGAAATGTTCGGCGGCGTGGGCAGCGAGGTCCTGTACAAGCCGTTCGGTAAGGAATGGGCCATTGGGCTGGACGTGGCCTGGGCCAAGCAGCGCGACTATGACCAGTGGTTCAAGTTCCGTCCCTATGACGTCGTGACCGGTCACCTGACCGCTTACTATCATTATGAGCCGCTGGGCGTTGATGCCAGCGTCAAGGTGGGCCGCTATCTGGCGGGGGACGAGGGCGGCACGCTGGAGCTTTCCCGCACCTTCGACAGCGGCATCACGGTCGGTGCCTTTGCCACTTTCACCAATGTTTCCGCCAAGCAGTTCGGCGAGGGACGGTTCGACAAGGGCATTTACTTCGTCATTCCGCTGGACAATCTCTATGTGAAGTCCACCCGTGGCAGCCTGGGCTGGCTGTGGCGTCCCTTGACGCGTGACGGTGGTCAGACGCTGAGCAGCCGCCGGCCCCTGATCGGCCAGGTGAATACCGCCGATGGTGCCGCCCTGCGGCGCGACTGGAACCTGTTGATGGATTGATGGCGCCGCCTGACAGCAACCTGGCAAGGATTTGATAAATGGATTTCACTATCTATGACATTATCCGGTTCTACCGGCGCCGTTCCAGGCTGCTGCTGACCTTGTTCGTCGGCATTTTCCTGGTAACCGTTTCCACCTTCCTGCTGTCGACCAAGCAGTATCAGGCCTCCCTGGAAATGCTGCCCCCCGACACGCGGATGGACGGGTTGAGCGCTGCCACGGGCGGGTCCCTGGCCCAGGCCCTGATGGGCGGCGGCAGCACCAACCCGGACTTTGCTAATTTCCTGGCCTCCATGGGGTCGATCCAGTTGGCCGAACGGCTGCTGACCGAACCGAAGATCGCGCAGACGGTCTTCATCGACCGCTGGGATGCCGAACAGAAGCGCTGGAAGCCGTCCTCCTCGCCGGTGGCGCTGGTGGGGCGGGTGCTGCGCTTTGTCTTCGGGATGAAGGCGGCGGAGGCGCCGACCCCGTTCGAGATGCGGGCCATTGTCCTGTCCAGCCTGGATGTCTCCAAAAATTCCGACAGCCGCTCGACCCGCCTGTCCTTCCGTCATTACGATCCGGCCTTCGCGCGGCTGTTCCTATCACAGGTGATCCGCGAGCAGGACGAGATCCTGCGCAAGCAGAAGCTCTCGGTCTATGAGAAGGAAAACGCGGCCCTGCGCGAACGTTTCAATGGTGAGCAGAGCCGCGGCGTTCAGGAATATATGATCCGCTGGATATCGGAGAATGAAAGCAAGATCGTGAAGGCGGAGAGTGCTGAGTACTTCTCCTTCCAGGTGCTGGACCCGATCAGCGTGACGGTGGAGCCGGTGAGCCCGCAACCGCTGCTGTCGGTGGTGATCAGCTTCATCGCCGCCCTGCTGGGCAGCCTGTTCATCCTGGCGATCATCGGCTTTGCCCGGCTTCTGGCGCGGGCATCGGTAGCGCCATGAGCAGCGGGCCGCAGATGTCGGCCTTGACCCGCGTCGGCTTCATCGTGCCGGCGGTGGAGGGGGAAGGGGACCTGCTGGTGGATTGCGTCGGCAATCTGCTGACGGAACTGTCCCTGTTGCCGCATCTCTCCGCATTGATCGTCGTCTGCTGGCAGTCTGCCGATGGCGTGGTACCGGCTCTGCCCGACGATCCGCGTCTTCGGCTTCTGATGCTGGACCGCATCGGGGCATCGGCGGCCCGCAACCGGGGCCTGGACGCGGCGCTGGGTCTTGTGGATGCCGTCATGTTTACCGATGTCTCCGTACGGCCAGACGCTGCTTTCCTGGCGGCGGCAGTTGCGGCCTTGCGCGACGCGCCGATGGTCAGCGCGCCCGTTTGTTTCGCAAGCGAGCCGGTTACCGGCGGCAGCGACCAGCTCCACCCTGTGCGGGCCGGATTCGTAGTTTTCCGTGGCTTCATCTGGTCCAGCCTGTTCCGGGCCGACGCCCTGACCGTTCTTCGTTTCGATGAAACGATCGGTCCCGGCACCACATCTGCGCATCAGTCGGGGGAGGATGCCCGCCTGCTGCACCGGATCGTCACCCGCCTCGGCCTGACGCGTATCCCTTATCTGCCGGCCCGCCCCGTGCGGCGCCTGCCCCGGCCCGATCTGGCGGCCAAGGAATGGCGCTATGCCCTGGGTCAGGGCTATCTGGTGGGCCAGTATCTGCGGTATCCGACGTCGGATGACCGCCCCTATTTCCTGTTCCGGGCCGTGCTGTTCCTGGGGCGCAGCGTCCTTCTGCTGCTGCGGGGCCGTGATGGCCGTGCCCTGGGTTGCCGCCGCATCGCTGCCTTCCTGTCGGGGCTTGGGGGCCGCGATCCCACGGCCCCCGTCCTGCGTCCCGATCCTGTCGGGGGTGGGCGATGACGATGGTGCTGTCTCCGTCCCGTGGCGTGCTGTCCCGTATTGACTGGGATGCGCTGAAGATCATTTTCGTCTGCGCGGCGGTCGCCCTGAACAGTCTGGCAAAGCTGTCGCCGGTGCTGTACGCGCCCTTGCTGGGGGCTGCGCTGCTGATCATGGCGGTGGACCTGTTCCGCCGGCCCCTGCGGCTGGAGGCGGACGGGATTGCCGGCGCTGCCTTGCTGCTGGTTTATCTGTTCTTTGCGCTGCTGTCCTTCACCATGTCGCTGACCAATATCTCGCCGGTGGGGGCGATGGTCGGTCTGGGGCGGTTCCTGTTCGCCTTCCCAATCCTGGTGGCCTTCCTGCTCTATGTCCGGGATTTCCAGACCCTGGTGGCGGCGGTGGTCGGCGTTGCCATCTTCATGGCCATCGGCAATCTGTCTGTGCCCTGGCAGATGATGTTCGGGGAAATGAAATGGCTGGGGTCGGACTATAAGCGGGGTGGCTTCGACCGCTATGCCAGCGTCCTGGGCAATGTGACGGCCATTGGCATTTCCGCCGGCTTCTACTTTGCCATCATCCTGATCCTGATGCGGCCCGGCCTGTGGAAGATGCTGGTGGGGCTGGCCATTGTCGTGGCCGCCATCGCCAGCCTGTCCAAGGCAGCAATCTTCAATCTGGCCATCCCGGTGGTCACCCTGGTCGGCCTGAACTTCCTCCCGCGCTTCCGCGTGTTTCAGAAATTCCCGTTCCGGGCCATGGCCGGTTTCACCCTGATGGTCGTCGGGGTGATCTGCATCGCCATCCTGGTCCCGTCCGTGCGCGGTCGCGTGCTGGTCAGTCTGGCCAGCTTCGGCGTCAGCAGCCAGGAAGCGGTGCTGGTTGACGACGTGGATGTCGGCACCTCCTTTCATGAGCGTCTGTTCCAGCATCCGGCCAAGGTCTTCTTCAACCTGGACCGGGTGGAGGGGCCGACGGGCCATCTGACGGGGGGCGGCTTCGGCATGTCCTCCACCGCCCTGGTGCCACAGCCGGATGAGCTGTCCATCATGGCGCATAATCAGCTGGTGGAATTCTGGGCGCTGGGCGGGGTGTTTTACCTGCTGGTGTTCCTGGCTTTCCTGGCCATGGTCGCCGTCCGCCTGCTGACACTGGTCGGGTATTGCCACCGGATGGGGCTGCACAGGCAGCGGCTGTTCTTCACTTGCATGGTGGTGGTGATGGCCAGCTATGTAGCCAACCTGCCCTTCGCCAATGGCTTGACCTATCAGCCGACCCAGGCCCTGATCTTCTGGCTGTTCTTTGCCCTGCTGATCCTGCCGCGCTCCATTCTGCTGAAGGAACGGTAGGACTGATCGCCTACAGGCGCAGCAGGAAGCCGGCCCGCTTGCGCATGTCCCTGGGGCCGAATCCGTATTTCAGCGCCGTCAGGCGGCGGGACAGCCAGGATCGGCTGCGCAAGCCCGCAAAGCTTTCCAGCAACGTGCGATGGCCCCCATCAAGGCCAGCGCCCACCTGGTGCAGGACAGCGCCCGCCTGATCCAGCCGCTGGTTCAGGAACTGCCGATAGCCATCCTTGTCCTGGCGGGAGCGCAGCCGGGCCACAAACCGCTGATACAGGCTCCACCGGCTGGCACCGACATCGTTGCCGCCATGCTGGCGATAATCGATCAGGGCCTCGGGAATCGCCGTGATATGGCCTGCGAAGACGCAGCACAGGGCCAGCCACCAATCATGCATGATGGCGGCGGCGGGGATGGGCAGGGCGATGCGGCGGGCCGCCGCGTTGATCCCCATGGCACAGCCCGTGACGACATTCTCCATCAGCAGGTGACGGGGATGCAGCCCGGCCTCCGTATCCAGCCCCTGGAATGCCCAGAGACTGGGATGGCGTACCGTCAGGTCGGCTTCCACCACGCGCAGGTCGCAGAAGGCCAGGCACGGCGCGTCCGTCCCGTGGCCGGCTTCCAGCGCCTTCAGCGCCGCCAGCGTGCGGGCAAGCTTTGTCGGGTGCCAAACATCATCCTGGTCGGCAAACAGCACATAGTCGGCATCGCTGGCGGCCAGCAGGCGCGCGAAATTGCCCCGCGCACCACCGGCCCGGTCAGGGAATGTCAGAACTTGCGCGCGCTGCGGGCCTCTTCTGGCGGCCCAATCTTCAAGAATCGCGGTCGTGCCATCCGAAGATCCGTCATCGGCCACCAGCACCCGGAACCCCGCCTCGGTTTGCCCCTCCAATGAGGCCAGCAGGGCAGGCAGGTACCGGGCACCATTGTAGGTGGCCAGCAGAATATCGACCGATCCGTTCATGTCGTGACCCCGCGCACGCTGCCAATCATGACAGATATCGCTGCCTGAGGCCCGACAGAAGCTGTTGAACCAGACGCCGCAGATGCCGGTCCACCATCAGGCCCAGGGACCCGACAAGGGCAAAGGCAAGGCTGGCTTCCAGCAGGGCCTGCCAGCCGCCCACAGCGATATCATATTCGATCAGCAGGAAACTGCCGACCAGCATGGCCAGGGCGGGCAACAGGGCCGCCATCGCCCGCTCCCGAATCCCCCCAAACCACATCAGCAGCAAGGCATCGACCGTGACCCGGATCGTCCAGGCCCAGGCGGCCCCGATGGTGCCGAAACGGTCGACCAGGAACCAGAGAATCAGGACAAAGGGCAGCAGTTCCAGGAGATGGATGCGGGCGGCCAGATCCGGCCGCCCCCGGCCCTGCAGCAGCGACAGAGCGATGAAGGCCAGGCCGTTGATCCAGGCGCCCAGAATCAGAACCCGGCCGACCGGCGCTGCCGTCTGTGCGAAATCCGGGCTGATCCAAAGGGCCAGGAAGGGGCCGATCAGGAACAGGCCGGCGGCACAGCAGGCGCCGAACAGATAGGCCAGCGCGGTGGTGGCGCGTGCTGCCAGATCGCGGGCTTCCTGCTCCTCATACCGCGCGAAGCGGGGGAACACGGCCCGCGACAGGGCGGCGGCCACGATCTGCATGCGGGTGGCCAGATTCATCGGCACCGCATAGTAGGAGACGGCACCCGCACCCGCCTTCGCCCCCAGAAAGAACTGGTCAACGGAGGCCAGGATGGGGCTGACCACGTTGGTGACGGTGGCCCAGGCCCCATATTGGAAAAGCGAGGTGCCGGCCCGCCGGTCATAGCGGTAAAGGCGCAGCTTCTCCCACCGTGCCAGCACGGTCAGCAGCAGCAGCAGTGCGACAAGGCGGACGCCGAACGCGGTGGGCAGCACCGTGTCCAGGGCGGGGGAGATGAACATGGCCGCCAGCGCCGGCAACACCTGCCCACTGACCAGGGCGGAGGTTTGCAGAAGGTTGGCCGCCAGGAACCGCTCCCGCGATTCCAGCGCGCCGACCCCCACCCCCGTCAGCAGGGCCAGGGGCAGCATGGACGCGATCCAGGGCAGGCTGGTCTGCACCTCCGCCCAGATGGCGGGCGGCAGGCCGAAAACCGTCTTAAACAGGATGCCGGCCCCAAGATAGATGACGACCCCGCCGACAAGACCAAGGCCTGTGTTCAGGTACAGGGCTGACATCAGGACACGGCCCCGTTCCTCGGCGGGTGCATGGGCCAGGCGGGCCAGGGCATGGGCGGATGCGCGCGACAGGCCGAAATCCAGAAAGCCCAGATATCCAAGAAGGATCCAGACAACAGAAAGTACGCCGTACCGCTCCACCCCCATATGGTGGATATAGATCGGTACCGTCACCAGAGAGGAAACGATCGGCAGGGCCATGCCAATAAGGTTGAAGAAGAAATTCTTCTTCATGCTTCGATGTTCCACGCACAATCCCCGCTTTAATTCCACCGGGCCGGTCGCAGACCGGGCATATCCCGACCCTGTCTTGTCTGGAAAGTTAAGTCCGGGGGGTGGGCGACGGCTTCTCTCACGCCCATCGGCGCCCGTCAAGACGCCAGCAAAGCGGCGGGTTCAGCGGATATCCTTGTAGTCGATGCGCTTGAAGTTGAACATGATGCGGACGACCATGCCGACCCGGTCCCATTGTTTGCGACGGATGCGGTTGACAATGGTGATGAACAGGCCGGCCATCACGGTCGGCATCGCATAGGGGAAGTGCCGCCACGTCACCCGCAGCCGGTTGCGGATATTGTAGAAATCCGCCAGCTCGCTGATATCCGCGCGCTTGCCGCCGGTGGACCCGCCTTCCTTGTGCAGCACGATGCTGGCCGGCGCGAAGCCCAGGGAGAAGCGGTCAGCGCCTTTGCGGCAATAGTCGATCTCCTCCAGATAAAGGAAGTAGCTGGCATCCATCAGCCCGACCTGCTCCAGCCAGGCACGGCGGATCAGCATGGCGGCCCCCACCACGAAATCCAGCCTAGTCCCCGCATATGCCGCCGCATCGGCGACCGGCTGGGCGTGACCGATCAGCCGCACCATGCCGGTCCAGCGGTTATACTGCGCCCCGCCTGCCGCCTGCATGATCTGCGGCCTGTCATAATAGGCAAGGGTGGAGCCGATGATGCCCTGGTCCGGGTGGGCGGCAGCGTGGCGCAACACCTGCGACAGCGCGTCGGTGGCCACTTCCGTGTCGTTGTTCAGTACCCAGCAATGGCTCATCCCCGAATCCTTCAGGGCCAGTCGCAGACCGACATTGTTGCCACCGGCATAGCCATGATTTCCCGCATTGCGGATCAGGAAAGCACGCGTTGCCGGCGTCACCCTATCGACATCCGCCTCGGTCAGTTCGGTCCAGTCCTCGCCGAAGCCGGTGTCCATGGCGGCCCGCAGGCGGGGCATGGAATCGTCGGGGGATGCGTTGTCACAGACGGCCAGCCGCCACCCCTGATCATCCATGGCCAGCAGGCTGCGGATGCAGGCGATTGTGTCATCCGCGCCCTTCCAGTTCAACAGCACTACCCATACCGGACGGTCTGCGGTGCCCATGATTCATCCCTTATATAGCGTATGTCCGGCATAGCCCCGCACCCGCCGCCCCGTCAACGCGGGTTGGGTCCCGCGTCGCAGCAAATTCTACGAATCAAAGGGCTTGTTGTGGTTGCCTGAAGGTGTGCAGGGGGGTGGAGAAGATGGACGTCCCCATGACATCTGCCCGGCAAATTTTGCTGCCCTCGTGTTGCGAAATTATCACTATTTTAACGCTTCAAAAATACTCCAATAAAATCAATATGTTGTGAGCCGTTCTTGAAGTGCGCCAAATCAACAGCGACCTCATGTTAGTGAGTTGCTGAACTTTTGTGAATCCGCCGTACCCGTTTCGCCAAATTGCCTCTTGCGTGGCGTGGTTCCCTCGCATAAAGAACCTAATGCGCAACTCTGGTGCAAACGATCCTGGTGGTACAGCAAGCGAGCAAATTAACTTTCAGAATGGTCGTTGTTTCCGCGGTGTGCGGTCGACAACCAAGACCGCACGGTCTTACCAACTGCCATATGCGGCCGGGTTCGGCTGCGATTTGCCCTTTGGGCTCGATGCTGTTCCTACCTGAGTAAGTTCGTACCAGTAAGGCGCTGCCTAATAGCCAACTCACGGAGAATCCTACGATGGCTCTCACTTCGCGTCTCGTCTTTAACGAGGCTTACTACCTCGCTCAGAATCCGGATGTGGCCGCCGTCATCGGCAAGCTGCAGCCCGACGGTGTGACGCTCTTCACTTCAGGTCTGGATCACTTCACCCGTTATGGCGCCGCTGAAGGCCGCGTGGCCACTCCGCTGTTCAATGTTGACGCTTACAAGGCGAACAACCCGGATCTGGCTGAAGCCGGCGTGACCTCCGACGCCGCGCTGCGCGCCCATTTCTACACCTATGGCGCCGCCGAGGGCCGTAACGCCATGTCGTCCCAGGTCTTCAACCTGGACTACTACAAGGCCCACAACCAGGATCTGGTCGACCTGGGTCTGAGCGACGCGCAGCTCGTCACGCACTTCTACCAGTACGGCGCCGCCGAAGGCCGTCAGGCCACCGTCAATTTCAGCGTTGCCGCCTATAAGGCCGGCAATCCCGATCTGGCCGTTCTGTCCGACAGCGTTGCCCGCGGTCACTGGTACACCTACGGCGCCGCCGAAGGTCGTGCTTTCCCGCAGCTGCCCCAGAGCTTCGCGATCGCCGCTCCGACCGTGACCGTGACCGAAGGCACCGGTCTGACCTTCACCGTGACGTCCGCTCTGCCGGTCGCCGTTGACACGGTCTTCACCTATAACATCACCGGCGACACCAAGGGTGGCGCTCTGGGTGCTGCTTCGGCCACGGACTTCGGTTCGGTGACCGGTACGGTGACGATCCCCGCCGGTTCGACCACGGGCACCTTCACGGTCACCCCGACCGCTGATGGCGTCAACGAAGGCCTGGAAGGCTTCAAGGTCACGCTGTTCGACAGCGGCCTGAACTCCATCCTGACCTCCAGCGTGATCGCCATCGTCGACGCCGCTCCGCCGCCGTCCTCGCTGACCTTCACCCTGACCACCGCTTCCGATCTGTTCACCGGCAGCGTTGTCAACGACGTGTTCAACGCCTCGCTGTCCTCGGGCGGCAGCGCGCTGAACTCGGGCGACATCCTGGACGGTGGCACCGGCACGGACACCCTGTCCGTCACCTCGACCCTGTCCAGCAGCACGACCGTTTCCGGTGTCACCACGACCGGCATCGAAATTCTGAACGTTCAGAATCTGGATTCGGACGCTTCGCATGCTCTGACGATTGATGGGACCAACTTCACTGGTCTGACCAACATCAATTCGAACAGCTCCACGGCTGACGTCACCGTCAACAACCTGAAGAACATTGTTTCGGCCAGCCTGAACAATGCCGCTTCGGGTGCTGACCTGACGCTGACCTACCAGGCTTCCGTTGTTTCCGGTACGGCTGATGCCGCCACCATCGGCGTGAACAACGTCGTGGGCAGCACGATCACCTCGAACGGTATCGAGACCGTCACGATCTCGTCCACCGGCACGAAGTCGACCGTCAATCTGGCTGACGACAAGCTGAAGACCCTGGTCGTCACCGGCGACAAGGACCTGACCCTGTCGAACAGCAACATGTTCGACGCCGCTGGTTCGGCCTCCACCAGCGTTCAGACCGTCAATGCCTCGGCTTTCTCCGGCGCGCTGACCCTGGACCTGTCCGGCGAGGGTGATGCCCAGTTCGTGAACGTCACGGGCGGTTCGGGCAACGACAAGGTGACCATCCACACCGTGTCGAAGAGCTCCACCATCGACGGTGGCGCTGGTACGGCTGACGTTCTGGTGGTGTCGACCGCCATCTCCGGCACCGATGCCTTCACGAATGTGAAGGGCATCGAGGTTCTGCAGCTGGGCTTCAATGGTTCGCTGGACCTGACCACGACCAACGGCATTGGTTCGGTTCGCTTCGGCACCGCCCAGACCGGTACGCTGACCGTTGCCAGCGGTGGTGTGGTTGATCTGGCCGCCGTCACCGGCAATAGCGTCACGATCGCTGTTCCGAACGCTGCGACCCAGACGACGGACTCGCTGAACATCCGCGTCGGTGACTCGGGTTCCGCTGGTGCAAACGTCGGTACCGTTACGGTCGCCAATGTCGAGACGCTGACGATCAACTCCGTTGCTTCTTCGGGCAGCAACACGGTCTCCGTGACCGACGCCGCCGTGAAGACGCTGACCCTGACCGGTACGCATGGCGTGGTCCTGACGGCCGGTGGCGCCGCCCTGACCAAGGTCGATGCTTCCGCTCTGGCCGGCAGCTTCAACGGCACCGGCGTTACGCTGGCCGCTGGCGCCACCGTCCTGGGTGGTACCGCTGCCGACACCATCGTGGCGTCGTCCGGTAAGGACAGCATCTCCGGCGGTGCGGGCAACGACACCCTCACCTTCGCTGGTAACCTGAACAACGACGACACCGTTGATGGTGGCGCCGGTACGGCTGACGTGCTGACCGCCGACATCGGTGGCCTGACCGCGACGACCGGCAAGCTGAACGTTACCGGTGTTGAGACGCTGACCCTGGCCGCTGCTTCCGCTGCCACGATCGACGCCTCGACCATCGTTGGCGCCAGCATCATCAACTACACGGGCTCCGGCGCCGTTTCCTCCACCAACCTGGGCGCTGCCGCCACGGTTGGTCTGGGTAGCGCTACTACGGCCTACTCCGGCACCTTGACGGCGTCGCTGGCTGATGCCACCGGCACCGCCGATAGCCTGACCGTTCGCGTGAACAGCACCGTCGCGCAGACGGCCACGCTGAAGACCTCGAACATCGAGACGCTGAACCTGACGGCGGTTGCCTCGGTGGGCGGCGCGACCCTGACCCTGACTGACGTCACGGCCACGACCATCAACGCCTCTGGCGCTTATGGTGCCAACACGCTGGATCTGGGCACGCTGAAGAACACGGTCACCACCGTGGACGCCAGCGGCATCACCACCGGTACCTTCAAGGCCACGGTTGCCGCCACCGGCGCCGCCACCCTGAAGGGCGGTGCGGGCGCGAACAGCCTGGTTGGTGGTAATGGTGCAGGTACCTTCACCATCGCTTCCGGCTTCGACAACAGCGACACCGTGACCGGTGGCACCGCTACCAGCGACACGCTGTCCGCCACCATCGACAGCAAGTCGGCTTCGCTGGCCGGTGGCGTCAGCTTCGCCAACCTGTCCAACGTCGAGAACGTCAACATCCATGTTGCCGATGCCATCAACGGCACCGACACCAATGTGACGGTGTCGACTGCCGGTGGTCTGGCTTCGGCCACGAATCTGGTCATCACGGGCAACAACCCGCTGATCAGCTTCACCGCGACCGATGGCCTGGGCAATGCCAGCAGCAAGAGCATCGATTTCTCGAAGTTCTTCGGTGCTGTCGATGTCGAGGTTCTGCAGGCTGGTCTGGTTTCCGCCAACACCATCACCGGTGGCGCTGGTACGGCTGACGCCTTCCATGTTGAGCTCAACGCTTACAACTCGGCTCCGCGCATCAGCGGCTTCGAGGCGATCGAGCTGAACACCGTGACGGCAGCTTCCACCGTTGACCTGTCCAATGTCACCGGCTACTCGACGCTGGCTCTGAGCGGTACGCAGAACCTGAACCTGACCAACATCGCTGCTGCCTCCACGCTCAGCATCGGTGTTGCCAGCAGCGGCGCTCTGAACGCCAACAAGCTGGCGGCTGACTACACCGACGGCAAGACCCTGACCTTCGGTCTGGCGTCTTCCTCCGGTACGGCTGATGCTATCACGCTGAACCTGGTTGACGTGACCGCAGCCACGACGGGCCTGACCCTGGTTGGTAACGGCATCGAGAACTGGACGTTCAACGCCGCCACCGGCGAAGACTTCAAGCTGGCGGTTCAGAACAGCACGACCGACAACGCCGTGACCCACAAGATCACGGGCGGTGGGTCGGGTAAGGCCTTTACGCTGACCACGGTGCAGGACAATGTGACCAGCATCGATGCCAGCACGCTGGCCAGCAACTTCACGATTGATACCCGTTCGGGCACCTCGGCCATGACGATCACGTCGGGTTCCGGTAGCGATAGCTTCCAGATGAAGAACGCCAATGACGTTCTCGATGGCGGCACCGGCACCGACACCCTGACCGTCATCCGTTCCTCGCCGCTGGGTGGTATCGTGGTGGACCTGTCCAGCACGGTCGATCAGATCACCTTCTTCAACGGTGCCACCAACACCGCTGTCCAGAAGGGCTTCGAGAACATCAACCTGTCCCAGTATACCGGTGGCTTCGGTGCCGACATCACCGGCTCGTCGCTGGCCAACACCATCACCGGTACGTCGATGTCCGACGCGATCAGCGGTGGCGCTGGTAACGACAGCCTGGTTGGCGGTGCTGGTAACGACACCATCAGCGGTGGTGAAGGCAACGACACCATCACCGGTGGTACCGGCGCCGACAGCCTGACGGGCGGTAATGGCACCGATACGTTCATCATCGCCACGGGTGACTCCACGCCGAGCTTCTCTGGCACGGGTAACAGCGGTGCGGTGTCCGGTTACGACATCATCACCGACTTCTCCCTGGCTGGTGGCGACGTGCTGGACGTCTCGGGCACCGGTGCAGTCGCTGCTGATGCGGCCGCGCTGACCAACGACAGCACCCTGACCGTTGGTGGCGTTGTTGTCAGCTCGGTCCACATCGCCACCGGTGTTGCTACCTTCTTCACCGGCAACGATGGCTCCACCGGTGCTGTCACCATCAACAGCGCAGAGTCTCTGGCCGCTGCTGTCCAGGCCCTTGCGGCCAACGACATCGGTTCGGCTGGCGATACCGTGTACTTCACCGCCACGATCAACTCGATCGCTCACACCTACGTCTACACCCAGACGGGTGCTACGGCGGGCGGCGAACTGGTGGATCTGGTTGGTATCACCGGTACGTCGCTGATCACCACCGGCACCACCGCCGGCGGCATCCTGATCCTCTAATTACTGCGTACAAAGCGTCCTTCCGCTTCGGCGGAAGGACGTCTTGAAGACTGAAAGGCCCCCTCATCCGGTTCGGAAGTGGGGGCCTTTTTTCTTTTCGGATGTCTGAACGGTCGCATCGTATGAAAGAGTGCTTCCATACCTAAGATAGGATATGTGGGAGCTAGGCCTGCGACCCATATCGACCTTGTATGAATAGGTTCAACGCTCCCGGTAAAGGGGTCGGGGTCGACCGGTGCAAGGCGCTCAAGGACTGCGTAATGACCGATCTGTTTAAGAAGGCTCTGGCCCTTCATCGCGACGGGAACACGTCCGCCGCCATGGAATTATATGAAAGGGTCCTGGAGGCAGATCCAAACCATGTCGCTGCGCTGACCAATATGGCGTCGGGGCTTAAATCCATGGGTCTGCTAAGCCAGGCTGACGCCTGCTTTCGTCGTGGATTGGAAGTTGATCCCCATAGTCCAGACCTCATCTTCAACTTTGCCAATCTGCTGCGCGAAACGGGTCGGCGACACGAGGCGTTGGACCGTTACAGGCAAGCCATCCGGGTGAAGCCGGCCATGGCCATGGCCCATCACAATCTGGCCTATACGCAGCAGGAACTCGGTCTGTTCGTCGAGGCGGAGGGCAACTACCGTCACGCTCTGACCCTTGATCCACAAAATTATAGTGGCTGGCTGAATCTCGGCGATGTGCAGGAGCAGCAGGGCAAGCTGGTTGCCGCCGCCGCCACCTATCGTCACATGGTGGAAACTTGGCCGGAACGGCATGAAGCCTTGAGCAATCTGGGATTGATCGAACAGGCTGCGGGGCAGGCCGAAGCTGCGCTGTCCCTTTTACACCGCGCCTTGGCGATCACCCCCACCGATAACCGTGTTGCATCGAACATCCTGGTGGCCCAGCAATATCACCCGCTTTTGTCCGATCAGGCCATCCGCCATACGGCTGTGAGTTACGGCGCTCGTTTCGGCGCAGCGACCTTCCTGCCTGCGCTGCCGCTGCCGGCGGAGCGGCGGCTGCGCATCGGCTATGTCTCTGCCGACTTCTGTCAGCATGTTGCCGGCCTGCTGGCGCGCGATGTCGTCTCCCGCCATGATCTCTCGCGGTTTGAGATATTCTTCTACAGCAACATTGTCGTTGCCGATCATCTGACCCAGGGTCTGCGCCGCTTTGGCACTTGGCGTGACATTGCCGGCAAGCCGGATGATGTGGTCCATACCATGATCCGTAATGACGGGATCGACATCCTGGTCGATTTGTCCGGCCATACGCAGGGCAACCGGCTGCCCCTGTTTGCGCGCCGGGCGGCGCCGGTTCAGATCAGTTGGCTTGGCTATTTCGCGACAACCGGCGTCCGGGACATGGACTATGTCATCATGGACCCGGTGCACGCGCCCGAGGGGGCGGAATCCCTGTTCACGGAACGGGTGATCCGTCTGCCCCATAACCGCTTCTGCTACACGCCCGTGGATTTTGCGCCGGCGGTATCGCCCCCGCCCTTCCTGCGCAACGGCTACGTCACCTTCGGCAGTTTCAACAATAGCGCCAAGATCAATGAGCATGTGATCGCGGCCTGGGCGCGCATCCTGACCGAGGTGCCGGACAGCCGTTTGATCCTGAAATGGCGATCCTATGCCGATCCGGAGCATGTTGCGCGCCTGCGCACGGCTTTTGCGGGGCACGGTGTTGCGGAAGACAGGCTGGAATGTCGTCCACAGAGCACGCATGACGCTTTGTTGGCGGAATATGCGGATATCGACATCGCGCTGGACCCGTTCCCGTTCAGCGGCGGCTATACCAGCCTGGAGGCGCTGTGGATGGGTGTACCCATCGTCACACTGCCGCTGTCCCGCCCGGTCTCACGCCAGACATTGAGTTTTCTGAACAATATCAGCCTGGCCGGCCTCGCCGCGCGCGATCCGGATCATTATGTGGAATTGGCGCGCCGACTGGCGGCAAGTTCCGCGCTGCTTCAGGAACTGCGTGGTCTGCTGCGTGACCGTATGTGGGCCTCGCCCCTGTGCGACGCTGCCGGCTTCACCAGGCATCTCGAACAGGCCTATTGTCAGGCATGGGATGAGATGCTGGTACGCAGCGACAAGCGTCAGCAGGCCCTGCGCGAGCATGAAGGCGCCTTGCGCCTTTTCGCACAGCGCCAGATGGAAGAGGCTGAACAACGCCTGCGGCGTGCCTTGGCGTTGAATGATGATGAAGCCGTCATTCATGCCAATCTCGGGATCGTGCTTAAGCAGCTCAACGCCGCGCCCGCCGAGCGTATTGCCTGCTATCGAGCTGCCATCGAACGGGACCCCACCAATACCAGTTATCTGCGCTACCTTGCCTCTGCCCTGAGTGAGGACCGCCAGTATGAAGAAGCGCTGACCCTGGCTGAAAGGGCCGTCAATCTTGACCCTGGACAGCGCGATTCCTGGTTCTGCGTTGGTACCGCGCTTGCGGGGCTGAAGAGATGGCGCGACGCCAGCGCGATCTATGGTCGGCTGGTAACCGAGAATCCGGATTGGCTTGATGCCCAGTTTGCCGCCGGTGAGGCTTGGCGTCAGGTCGGAAACATGAAAGCGGCCTTGCGCTGTTTCATTGCGGCCCGCGATCTGATGACGCCTGATACGTCGGCCAAGGACAAGACGACGGTTCGGCTGGCCATTGGGGCTGCCCAGATTGAGCTGATCGCATTCCTGGATGCGATTGAGACGCTGCGCGATGCGCTGACCTATGATCCTGATTCGGTGCCGGTCCTGACCGACCTCGGCAATGCCTTGAAGGCTCTCCATAGGCTGGACGAGGCCGAGGCCGCTTACAAGCGGGCAACGGAACTGCGCCCGGACATCGCGGGCGTACATTGCAATCTGGGGACGATCTATCAGCTTCGCAGCCAGTATGGCGATGCCATCGCATGCTACCGGCGCGCCCTGGCCATTCAGCCCGACATGTCGGAAGCACTCAGCAATCTGGGTACCTGCATGACCTACGCGCCGGAAACGGGGCCGCACGATATTCTGAACGCTTACAGGGCCTATGATCGTCTGGTCGCCCAGAAGCTGCGTGATCCGCGGCCTTTCCTGAATGACCGCTCGCCCGGTCGGCGTCTGCGCGTCGGTTATGTCTCCGCCGATTTCCGCCGGCATGCGGTTGCCTATTTCGCCCTGCCGCTGCTGGAGCGTCATGACCCGGCCAATGTGGAGATATTCTGCTATTACAGCCACCGGCAAGCCGACAACTGGACAGAGGCGTTCAAGCGTCGTGCCGATCACTGGCGGCATTGTCCCCACCTGACGACCGAGGAGATGGCGGAGCAGATCCGTGCTGATGGCATCGATATTCTTGTCGATCTATCGGGTCATACCCTGGGCAACCGGCTCAAGGTTTTCGCCTGCAAGCCGGCGCCTGTGCAGGTGACATGGATGGGCTATGTCACGACCACGGGCCTGTCGGCCATGGATTGGCGCGTGACACATCACGACGCTGACCCGGTGGGTACGGAAGGCGACTACAGCGAGCGTCTTTGGCGCCTACCCGGCACCATGTGGTGCTACCGTCCCTTGCCGGACATGCCCGACCCGTCCCCCGCACCCTGTCTTCAAACCGGACGGATCACATTCGGCAGTCTCAATCGCTTTTCCAAGAACTCCCGGCAGGTGCTGATGACGTGGGCCCGTATCCTCCAACGGGTACCGGACTCCCATCTTGTCATCTGTGTGCCGGAGGGGAGCCAGCGCACGGAGGTTCAATCCCTTTTTGCCGCTGAGGGCATCGGACCGGATCGGCTGCGCATGTTTGCCGGGCTTGATCATCAAAGTTTCTGGAAACTGCACGGGGATATCGACATCGCGCTGGACCCTTTCCCGTTCGGTGGGGGCACCACGACCTGCGAAACCCTGTGGCTGGGCGTGCCGTTGGTGACCTTGACCGGGGCCGACGGCAAGGATTTCCCGCCCCGATTCGCCAGCCGCATGGGGCTGGCCTTCCTCAGCAGCCTGGGCATGCCGGAACTGGCGGCACCCAACCTTGAGGCCTATATCGACACAGCCGTGGCTCTGGCCGCTGATGTGCCGCGCCTGGCGGCCCTGCGCGGGGAACTTCGTGAACGCATGGCCAAGGCGCCTTTGACCGACGAAGTCCGCTTTGCACGAGAAATGGAACAAGCTTACCGCGCGATGTGGCAGGATTGGCTCAATAAGATTGATGGCGTCCAAGGCTGATCGACAAAGGCTCATACTGAAAATGAATATCCTGTTTGTTCATCAAAATTTTCCTGGGCAGTTCAAAAGCCTGGCGCCGGCGCTCGTGCTGTCCGGTCATAATGTAAAGGCCCTGGCCATTGATGGCATAGAGGGCGGTGGCATCGACCTGATCCGCTATCGCCCCAAACGTGGCAGCACACCAAATGTGCATCCCTGGGCGGCGGATGTCGAAACCAAGATGATCCGGGGCGAGGCCTGTGCAATGGCTGCCGACGAACTGCGTGCCAGCGGTTACGTGCCGGACATTATTGTCGGCCATCCGGGATGGGGGGAGATGCTTTTCCTGCGGGACATCTGGCCCAATGTCCCTCAACTGCATTTTCTTGAGTTCTTTTATGCGGCCAATGGAACGGATGTCACTTTCGATCCTGAATTCGCCCAATTGGGCTGGCGAAATTCGGCCCGCGTCCGTGCGAAGAATGCCAATGGACTTCTGAGCCTCGACGCCATGACCGCTGGCTACAGCCCGACCTTCTGGCAACGATCCTCCTATCCCAGCCGTGTTCAGGACCGCATCAGCGTCATCCATGACGGGGTCGATACCGATATGCTGACACCTTCCCGGGACGTTGAATTGGTCTTGGGCGCGGATCAGACGGTGCTGCGGCCCGGCATGAAGATCGTCACCTTCATAAACCGTAATTTCGAACCGTATCGCGGCTATCACAGCTTCATGCGCTCTATTCCGCGCATACAGGCGAAGTGCCCGGATGCGATCATCATCATGGTTGGTGCGGACGGCGTTTCCTACGGTGCTAAACCCCCAGAGGGTCAAACCTGGAAGCAGATGTTTTTGGATGAGGTCGCTGATCGCGTGGACATCAGCCGGATCCGCTTTGTCGGGTCGGTCGCCTATCCAACCTT
This sequence comes from Niveispirillum sp. FG156, assembly GCF_057809555.1. Taxonomy (NCBI): domain Bacteria; kingdom Pseudomonadati; phylum Pseudomonadota; class Alphaproteobacteria; order Rhodospirillales; family Azospirillaceae; genus Niveispirillum; species Niveispirillum sp. FG156. The sequence goes on from NZ_JBMDKE010000031.1 coordinate 60,407, forward strand.
CGTGGCGCTGATGCGCCTCTCCGCGGCCCATGTATATCTGACTTATCCCTTCGTTCTTAGTTGGTCCATGCTGGAGGCGATGAGCTGCGGGGGGCTGGTGATCGGCAGCGCCACCGAACCGGTGCAGGAAGTGATCGACCATGGACAGAATGGTCTGCTGGTCAATTTCTTTGACTACGAAGATATCGCCGATCGGGTGGTAGAGGCCTTGGAAAGGCCGGAGCGGTTCATGGGCCTGCGTCAGCAGGCGCGCCAGACCATTGTGGACCGGTATGACCTGCGCCGTATCTGTCTTCCCCGTCAGGGGCAGCTGATTGCCAACGTGGCCGGTCGATAGGTCGTTGCCGCGCTTGGTCTGGTAAGGTAAGCACAATGGCTGCAACGTGCGCCGGATGATAGGGGTGGGGTTCGATGTCCAACGAATGGTCTTCTGGGTATGTGTCTGAAATCAACTACACATATGGCTTCTACCGTGAACTGACCCCCAACCTGCTACAACTGGCGGCTGTCACAAAGGGGCAATTGTCGCCCGATATGTCCGCCTCGGTCACCTATTGCGAGTTGGGATGTGGGCAGGGCTTGTCGACCAACATCCTGGCAGCCGCGAACCCCCATATCCAATTCTACGCAAACGACTTCAACCCGTCGCAGATTGCCGGCGCGCAGGCGCTGGCGGCGGAAGCCGGGACAACGAATGTCCATTTTCTGGACAGCAGCTTCGCACAGATGCTGGAAAGGACGGACCTGCCGGATTTCGACGTCATCTCCCTGCATGGTATCTATAGCTGGATCAGCCGCGAGAACCGCAAGGCTATTGTCGACTTCATCGCCTCGAAGTTGAAGGTCGGTGGCATCGTCTATATCTCCTATAATACCATGCCCGGCTGGGCGCCGATCATGCCCCTGCGCCGTTTGTTCGTTGATCATGCCGCGACTGGAAACGGGCCCATCCTCGCGCGGATCGAAGCGGCGCTGAAAGCGGCTGAAACATTGGTTGATGCCAATTCCCGCTACTTCATGAACGTACCGGCGGCCAAGGACAGGCTGAAAGCCATCAATGGGCAACCCCGTTCCTACCTGGCGCATGAATATTTCAATCGCGACTGGACCCCATTTTACCATGGCGAGGTTGTTGACGAGTTGGCGAGCGCCAAACTCAGCTGGATCGCATCTGCAAATATCGTGGACTCGATTGAAGGCTTCTGCTTCACCCAGGAGCAGCTGAAGCTGCTTTCCGATGCCGCCGTCGGTACGCGGCGGGAGGAACTGAAGGACTTCATTGTCAATCAGCAGTTCCGACGTGACATCTTCGCCAAAGGTGCGTTGCCCCTGGGCAACCGCCGCCAGGAGGAATATTGGAGCAATACGCGTTTCGTCGGTATTGTTCCTCGCGTTGATTCGCCGTTGAAGATCGCGACGTCGCTGGGTGAGCTTTCCCTCAGCCCCGAGGTCTATGGCCCGATCGCGGATGTGATTTCCAAGGGTCCGATCCGTGGTATCGATCTGATCAAGGCATTGCCGTCCCACAATCTCGCCCAGATCTGCCAGGCGCTGGCGGTGTTGACCGCCTACAGCGCCTGTCATCCCTGCTCTTCGGAGAAGAATGTACAGGCGGCATTGCCGGGGACCCAGCGGTTCAATAATGCAGTGATGGAGCATGCCCGCTTCTCCAGCGATCTGAACTTCCTGGCCTCGCCCGTCACCGGCGGTGGGCTGCCGATGGATCGCATCAGCCTGCTGATGTTGGCCGCGCATAAATCCGGTCAGGACATCGTTGCCGGCACCTGGAAGCAGCTGAAATCCTTGAACCAGCGTTTCGTCAAGGATGGGCGGACCCTGGACACCGAAGACGAAAATCTGGCCGAGATGAAGGTGCGTGCAGACAGCTTCGTGGAGAAGACGTTGCCTCTGCTCCGCAACCTTCTGATCGCATGATGACAGCGACGTCGGAGCCGGCAGGGACGGATATGCCTAGCCTTGTGGTCGGGCGTTTTGTGGACCTCGCCTATGTCGAGAGCGAGGACCGCATCTTTCTGTCAGTCCGGGACGAGGTGCAGCGGGTTGATTTCTGGCTGACCCGCCGCCTCGCCCGCCGGCTTCTGGCGAGCCTCATGGAACTGTTGGGGCAAACCTCGCATTCGGCTTCCGATGCCGCGGCGCGTAATCGTCAGGAAGTTCTGCTGTTTGAACAGGCGGAGGCTCTGTCGCGGCGAAACGCCACAGTAGCGGACAACAACCCGTTGCCGTCGCTGCCCCGGAAGTCGGGGCCTCATCTTCTTGACCGTCTTGATTTGCGTGCCGACAGTCAACAGCTGATCATGATGTTGTTTAACCAGGAGCAGGAGAAAGCCAAACTGCTCTGCTCGCGCGAACATGGCTTTCAATTGGTTGGTCTACTTTACGACAAGATTTGCGACGCGGAGTGGGACATTGGTGAACTGGCATGGCTCAATCGCCGGTCAACCATGGATATCCCTCGCGACCGCCTTCTGTCCTGAGCAAGCATGAGACAAAGTGTCGGTCACATCACGGTTCAGCTTGTGACTTCAGTGACTCGCTGATATTGCCTGCGCATAGGTGGGTGGGTAAGATGCACCCGTTGCGGAAGCCGGGCCTATTGGAGGACGGCGGCGCAGCCTAGAGAATGAACAGGCGCTCATTATGCAAATCATGAATAGACGCCCCGCAGGCGCTCAGTCTCCGCTGCGGCAGGCGCTACAGAAGTCGGCCCGGGCGTTCGGGTTTGTCGGGGTGTTCAGCTTCTTCATCAATCTGTTGATGCTGGCCGCGCCCATTTACATGCTGCAGGTTTATGACCGCGTACTGACTGCGCGAAGCGAAGCGACGCTGCTTTATATCAGTCTGATCATCGCGGCCATGATGCTCGTCATGGCCTTGCTGGAGGTCATCCGGTCGCGTGTTCTGGTGCGCGTCAGCGGCAAGATGGAACACACGCTGGGATCGAAAGTCTTCGATGCCATTTTCTCGTTGAATCTCCGGGCGCCGGCCGCCAACCGAAGCCAGTCGCTGCGCGATCTGGACACGGTGCGCCAGTTCATCACCTCCCAAGGCCCGTTCGCCTTCTTCGATGCCCCCTGGGCGCCGATCTTCATCGGTATCGTCTGCCTCATGCACCCTTTGCTGGGGCTTGTGGCACTGGGCGGTGCCGTCATTCTCTTTGCCCTGGCCTGGGCAACCGAGGTTGCGACCAAGAAGCCGCTGTCCGAAGCGAATAACCATGCCCTGCGGGCCACAGCCTTTGCAGAAGCCAGCCTCAAGAACAGTGAGGTTCTGGCGGCCATGGGCATGCTGCCCGGCATTCGTCGCCGCTGGCGCTTCAACCAGGACAAGGCCATGCTGTTGCAGGCTATTGCCAGCGACAATGCCGGCTTCATCAGCGCCATGACGAAGTTCACCCGCATGTTCGTGCAGTCCGCGATCCTGGGCATGGGGGCCTATCTGGCACTGGAGAATGAAATCACGCCCGGTATCATGATCGCGGCCTCCATCATCATGGGGCGTGGCCTGGCACCGGTGGAGCAGGCTATCGGTTCCTGGAAGATGTTCATCAGTGCGCGCGGTGCCTACGCCCGTCTGAATGAGCTCCTTCTCGCATTCCCCAGCGAAACGGAAACGATGGAGTTGCCGCCACCGCAGGGCAACCTGTCGGTGGAACGCGTGGTGGCGGTCCCGCCGGGCGGGACCACCCCCACGATCAAGGGCGTCAGCTTTGCCCTGGCCGCCGGTGAGTCGCTGGCCCTGGTCGGGCCAAGTGCTGCCGGCAAGTCCACTCTGGCCCGTCTTCTGGTCGGTGTCTGGGCGCCGCATAGCGGCTCCGTTCGTCTGGATGGTGCCGACGTCTACGCCTGGAAGCATGAGAATCTGGGGCCGCATATCGGTTACCTGCCCCAGGATGTCGAAATTTTCGATGGCTCCATCAAGGAGAATATCGCCCGGTTCGGTGAGGTTGACCCCAACAAAGTCGTCGAAGCGGCACAGCTTGCCGGCGTGCATGACATGATCCTGCGTCTGCCGAACGGCTATGACACGGTGATCGGTCCCGGCGGAATCGCCCTGTCGGGCGGGCAGCGGCAGCGGCTGGGTCTGGCCCGTGCTGTTTATGATAATCCGCGCTTTATCGTCCTCGATGAACCCAATTCCAATCTGGACAGCGATGGTGAGGCCGCCCTCGTGCAGGGCCTTTTGCGGCTGAAGGAGCGGAAGGCAACGGTCATCCTGATTTCCCACCGCCCCAGCGTCATGAACCATGTCGACAAGATCCTGGTTCTGCGCGACGGCCTTGTGGAGATGTTCGGACCCAAGCAGGACGTTCTTGCCCGCCTGACCCGTCCCGTTGCGCAGAACCAGCAGGTTCAGCAGCAGCCGGCCCCCGGTCAGATCGCCCCTTCCGCCAGCACGAGCGCCTGATTGCGCGCCGCTGGCCGGCTCTCATCGAAAGTGTCGACCATGATGAAGCTTCTGACTTCAAAAAGCAGTGTTCCGGCCCTGTCTCCAGTGATGGAGTTGACCGCTGTTCCGACCGACGAAATGCCCGTGGTGCGTTTGGGCCTGATCCTGATCGCGGCTGCCTTTGGCAGCCTCATGATCTGGTCCATGTTTGCCCCCATCGCCAAGGGCGTGGTTGCTTCCGGCCTTGTCGGTGTGGATAGCAACCGCAAGACCATCCAGCATCTCGAAGGCGGCATTGTTTCGGAAATTCTGGCGCGTGACGGATCGGTCGTGAAGGCCGGTGACGTGCTGCTGCGCCTGGATGAGGTGACAACCCAGGCACAGCGCGACGTGCTATATGGCCAGTTCCTGACGGCCAAGGCCCAGGAAGCCCGGTTCATTGCCGAGCGCGATAGGGCGAATATCATCAAGTTCCCGACCGAATTGGCTAGCCCAGGTGACAATGGCCGTAATGCGGCCATCCGTCAGTCGGAAGAGGAAGTGTTTAAGGCCCGCCGGGACGCGATCGGCGGCCAGCTCTCCATCCTCGATCAGCGCGTCAAGCAGTTGGAAGAGCAGAGCAAGGGCCTTCAGGCCCAGGTGACGGCCAACACGCAGCAGATCACCCTGATCGACAGCGAGCTTGAGGGACTTCAGCAGCTGTTTGAGAAGGGATACGCATCCAAGACCCGCCTGCTTGAATTGCAGCGTCGCCGGGCTGAACTGGACGGTGACCGCGGCAACTACGTTGCTGAAATCGCCCGTAACAAGGTGGCCAGCGGTGAAGCGCGTCTGCAGGCCATCCAGGTTCGCAAGCAGTTCGAAGAAGATGTGGCCAAGGGTCTGTCCGAGGCCCAGGCCAAGGTTTTCGATCTTCAGGACCGTCTGACCAGCGCCACCGATGTGTTGCAGCGCCGGGAATTGAAGGCGCCGACCGACGGCATCATCGTCAACTCAAAAGTGCACACCGTTGGTGGCGTTATCCGTCCGGGCGATCCGTTGATGGAATTGGTGCCCAGCAACGATGATCTGATCATCGAAGCCATGGTTCTGCCCATGGATGTGGATGTTGCGACCCCCGGCATGGAAGCGGAGGTGAAGTTCTCCTCCTTGTCCACACGCCATATTCCCATCCTGGTGGGCACTGTGGAAACGGTTGCAGCTGACGCTACCGCTGATCAGCATGGCAACCGCTACTATCTGGCGCGCGTTCGCGTGTCGAAGGATCAGCTCAGCCATCTGAACGGTCAGAAGCTGATCCCCGGCATGCCGGCGGAAGTGCTGATCAAGGCTGGCGAACGTACCATCATCGAATATCTGATGCGTCCGCTGACCGACAGCTTCTTCAAGGCCTTCAAGGAAACCTGATCAAGGGGAGGGCGGAGCATGATCCCGATGCAGGGTGGCTCCGGCCTCATCTGGCGCATCCAGGCGGCACCCCGTGACCTGTCACGGGGTATCACCGAATGCGACCTGCCTGCCAACTGTCTGGTCATTCCAGACGCAACTTGGCAGGGCATGGTTCCCGATGCGGCCTATGTCGAATGCCCGACATATTTTCTGGAGGACAAGGCCGGCTTCGTGGCGTTGCTGGCCTTCTTCGTGGTGAATTCCCTGCGTTTCCGGCTTTACGCACGGGCCCCTCAGGGCGAAGCGGAGGGGTTGCTGATGGCCTATCCGCGTCTGGATGACGCGACGATGGACATGCTGCGCCATTTCGATCCGCGGTCGGCCCAGCAGATCAATCAGCTTTGGCTACGGCTGGAGGCGTTTCTGGGGCGTATCGCGCTGCCTGAACCGCCGGAGCCGGGGCTTCTGTAGCCGGTTGTGAGAAGGGCGCTTCCCAATGGGGAGCGCCCTTTTTCTTTTACCTCACGACAATGCGCGGCAGCCGGTCGATGGGCGTCAGCGTGACACGCCGGAACAGGGTTTCCGCCCCTTCCGACTGAAACTGGATGCGGCCCTTGGTCAGGGCGGTGCGGCTGCCATCCTCGTTCAGCACCGACAGGTCGCGCAGCTCCATGACCGGCACGCCATTGACCACATGGATGGCCTTGTCACCTAGGACATAAAGGTCCAGCACGTTCCATTGCCCGACGGGGCGTTCGGCATCGGTCGCGGCCTCCACGTTCCAGGCCGGTTGTTCCACGGTGACGGCCTGGCCACCCACCATATAGCGGCGCTGCGGGTCGATCAGGGACCGGTCACGCCCGGCGTCCGTCACCGGCTTCACCATGGTGCCCACGGGCACGACCATGCCGGTGGAACCGAACATGATCTCGAACTCCACCGCCGGCATCCAGGTGCCGTAGACCGATCCATCGGCCCCGAAGGAATGGTAGAGCAGGCCATTATTCTCCGGCAAATCCAGGCGCGGGGCGTGCCGCTTGCCCGTCCATTTATATTCCAGCCGCAGATGATAGTTGCCATACACGCCCTTATGCACGATGGAGCCCCAGGTGGCGCCATCGACACGCAGGGCCGGCTCACCCTCCAGCATCAGGGCCGTGAACATCGGGTCGCCGCCGGGCCGCGCCCCGATCGGCTTCTCACTCTTGTTCACATAGGTGATGGACGGGTCGCGATAGCCCAGCCAGATATCCCAGTCCGACAAATCCTTGCCGTTCAGCAGGGCAATGGCGGTACCGGTGGGCGACGGGATCTCGGTCAGGGTCAGACGCTGTGGCTTGAACACCGGATCACCGGCCAGTATGGCCTCAAGCTTCGGGTCCGTTTGTGCCATTGCCGGCATCCCGGCCAGCATCAGGAAAAGAACGGCCAATCCCCGCCCTGCAACAATCCGCATATCCCTGCCTCCCTTTTTGATTGATAGCGCTGTCAATTTTGACCGCACTATGGATCAGCAGGGACGGGCAGGGAAGGGAATAATCACAGGCGTTTTTCCATGAACATACTGGCCCCGCCGCCGCAGGGATAATCCCCGAACGATGCGCAAGGGGTGAAGCCCAGACGGCGGTAAAGCCCCACGGCCTCGCGCTGAAGCTCCCCGGTCTCCAGCTTCAACAGCCTGATACCCTCCGCACGGGCCAGTTCCTCCAGCCGGGTCATCACCAGACCGGCGATGCCGCGCCCGCGATGCACGGGATCGACATACATGCGCTTCACTTCCGCATAGCCGTCGGCATCGATGCGGATGGCGCCACAGCCGACGGCACGACCGTCGCGACGGGCCAGCAGGAAGCGGATATCCGGGGATTTCAGCTGCTGCGGGTCCAGAAGATGGTTTTCTTCCGGCTGATACAGTGCCCCCAGATAATGATCCAGGTCGGCGATCAGGGCGCGGGCCTCCGGCAGGGTCGGATCGGCCAGTTCCACCGTGAAATGGGTCATCGAACAATCTCCAGCAAACCATTCACCAGGGCCGGCACGGTCTGTGTCGCCGGCCCATACAGGCCGCCATCAAAGACGCTGCCCGTTTCCTCCATATTGACCTCCACCGTCACGGCCCCACTGGCCCGCGCGGCGGCCACGAATCCGGCGGCGGGATAGACCGTGCCCGATGTGCCGATGGCGATGAACAGGGCCGCCTCGTCCAGCGCCTGCCCGATCTCATCCATGTAAAGCGGCATCTCCCCGAACCAGACGATATGGGGCCGCAGGGTGCCTCGGCCCCTGCAATCCGGGCAGACATTGTCGACGGCCAGATCGCCGCTGAAGGCCGCTATCCGGTCACAAGCGGCGCAGCGGATTTTCAGCAATTCCCCATGCATATGCAGCATTCGCGCGGACCCCGCCCGGTCATGCAGATCATCGACATTCTGGGTGACCAGCAGGAACGGCCCCCGCCATTCCCGTTCCAGCCGCACCAGCGCCTGATGCGCTTCGTTCGGCTGTACATCCGGGTGCAGAACGGCGCGGCGGCGGGCATTGTAGAAACCCTGGACGCGCGCCGGGTCCCGGGCGAAGGCCTGCGGCGTTGCCACATCCTCCAGCTGTTCCTTCTCCCACAGCCCGTCGCCATCGCGAAAGGTCAGCAGGCCCGATTCCCGGCTGATGCCGGCACCGGTCAGGATGAACAGGCTGGCATCGGGCCGCAGCCCCTGCAACAGGCGTTTCAGATGGGGGTCAATCATGGGAGGAATCTGGGCAAGCTGAAAAGATAGCGCTGTCAGGGTGGCACGGACATGCGCGCGGGACAAGCCCCTGGACAGATGTTAAGACAGGAACCCCTGCCTTCATCCGGGTAACCCAGATGCGTTCCGTGCTTTTCGTCTGTACCGGCAATATCTGTCGCTCCCCCACGGCGGACGGGGTGTTTCGAAAGCTGGTGGCCGATGCGGGGCTGGATGTGCTGGTCGATGGCGCGGGAACCCATGGCTATCACATCGGCGACCCACCCGATCCGCGCAGCATCCGGGCCGCCCGCACGCGTGGCTATGACTTATCTCCCTTGCGGGCGCGAAAGCTGGCGGCGGCGGATTTCACGCGATTCGATTTGATCCTGGCCATGGATCGCGGCCATCTGGACATCATGCGCCGCATGGCACCCGCCGGCTCCACTGCGGACCTGTCACTGTTCGCCGATCACGCGCCGGCCCCCTGGACCGGGCGCGACGTGCCTGACCCCTATTATGGCGGTGCGGCGGGGTTTGTGGAGGTGCTGGACATGGTGGAGGCAGGGGCCAAGGCGCTGCTGGCCCGCGTCAGCCGCTGAATTTTCCCTTCCGCAAGCGCTCCAGGGCGTCGGGGAAGCGCCGCGACAGGGGGGCCTTGCTGCCATCCGACAGGGTAATCGCGTAATCGCCCGATCCTTCCGGTTCCAGCCCCCGCACATGCGCGCGGTTGACCAGCCAGGACCGGTGCGTCCGCAGCAAGCCATGCCCGGACAGTTCCTCCGCCAACTGCGTCAGGGTGGCCCGCATCAAGGGCTGCCGCCCTTCGGCCAGCAGGAATTCCGCATAATTCCCCGCCGACCGCACGGCCAGGATATCGGCCACGGCAACACGCAGCAGCCGGGCACCGTCGCGGATATCGAACTGTGCGGCGGATGGCGGCGTGCTGATCGGCGGAAGCATTTCGGGTGCCGGGATGGGCGGTTGGGCCTTATGGCCGCGCCCATGCCCGAACAGCAGGAAAATGCCGCAGACCACCAGATAGGTCATCACATCCTTGCGGCCCTCATAGACCAGGACGCCAGCCGTCAGATTGAACCGGTAATCCAGATCGAACAGGATGCCCGCCCCATTGCGCAGCAGCGCCATGCCCGCACTGTGCAACAGGCTGAACAGCAGGGCCGCCGGCAGATGCAGCAGCAATACCCGTCCCCAGGGTGGGGCCAGCGGCGCCCGGCCCAGCGTCCAGGCGGGAATCCAGCACAGGCACAGGATGGAAACGGCACTGCTGAATTCCGTCAGGATGGGCAGCCAGAAGGGCCAGCCATCGCGGTCGTCCCAGGCCGACATGGTGTTGACCAGGGCGAACAGCAGGGTCAGCGGCACCAGCACCAGATAGGGCCGGAAGCCGCCCAAACCGGGGCTTTCGCCGTTCGTCCCGCCGCTCGTCACAGCCATCATGCCGTCTGTCACACCCGTGTCAGGGCCGGTTCCGCCCGTCCCTGCCGCCTTGCTGGCCTGGGCACGCCAGGGCCAGAAGCGGGGGCCGGCACCCGTTTCCCGTTTCTCGGATGATGAAGATGACGATGACAAACCCTGCCCCATCCGTCCCGCCTGCCCCTGGCCAGCGCCTGCCTTTCCTGGACTGGGTCCGGGTCGGCGCCTTTGCTCTGTTGATCCTTTACCATGTCGGCATGTTCTATGTGACCTGGGATTGGCATGTGAAGAGCCAGCATGTGGGGCCGGGGCTGGAACCGCTGATGCTGCTTTCCAATCCCTGGCGCCTGTCGCTGCTGTTCCTGATCTCCGGTGTTGCCACCCGTTTCATGGCCGACCGCATGGGGCCGGGCGAACTGGCCCGGTCACGCTTGCCGCGCCTGGGCATTCCCCTGCTGTTCGTGATGGCGGTGCTGGTGGTGCCGCAGCCCTATTACGAGGTGGTGGAGAAGATCCAGTATGCCGATGGGTTCCTGGCCTTCTATGGCCGCTACCTGTCCTTCTATCAGGGCTTCTGCCGGGGCGATGACTGCCTGACCCTGCCCACCTGGAACCATATGTGGTTCGTGGCCTATCTGCTGCTTTATACGGGCCTGATCGCCTTGATCCTGGTGATGGGCGGCGGGCGCTTCCTGATCCGGTTGGGGCAGGGGGCGTGGACGCGGCGGCCGTGCATGGTGCTGCTGCTGCCCATACTGATCCTGGTCGGGCTGCGCCTTAGCCTTTATGACCGGTTTCCCGTCACTCACAACCTGACCTGGGACTGGTACAATCACGCCGTCAGTTTCGGCATGTTCCTGCTGGGCTATGCCATCGCCCGCAATGGCGACCTGTTCGACCGGCTGGCGCGGATGCGCTGGGAGGCGCTGGGCGTGGCGCTGCTGGCCTGGGGTGCTTATGTCTATTGCTGGTCGCTCTGGACCTTTCACGAGAATGACATGCCGTTCAGCGGCGATGTCCTGCGCCTGATCGCCCGTACATCCTATGGCGTGGAACAATGGGCCATGATCCTGGCGGTCCTGGGCTTTGCCCGACGGCATTTCAACCGCTCCACGCCGCTGCTGCGCTATCTTTCCGTCGGGGTGTTCCCCTTCTACATCATCCACCAGACCCTGATCGTGGTGGTGGGCCATCACCTGACGCCCTTGAACCTGCCCGTGGCGGTCGAGTCCCTGCTGCTGATCGCGGCCACGGTGGCGGGATGCTTCGCCACGTACGAGTTGGCGCGGCGGGTAAAGCTGCTGGGGCCTTTGTTGGGGGTCAGATAAGGCTTTCTTTACCCCTGGGGGTGCATTCTGTCCCCCGCCGGCGAACAGCCGGCCTTGGGGTGCGGAGTGTGATGTGAGTGGCGTTGCCAATGTCCAGGACATGACGGGGATTGCCGCGGATGCCATTGTCGATGGCCGGCTGCGCGCCCTTGTCGAATACTGGGCCCGTGTGCGCGGGGCCGGACGGGCGGCACCCGCCCGCAACGACCTGAACCCCGCCGACATGCAGCCTCTGCTGCCCTGGGTCATGCTGCTGGATGTCATGACCGGGGATTACCGTTACCGTCTGGTGGGGACCGGCCTGGATGGCCTGTTCGGGCGTGCCCTGACGGGCAGCACCCTGCGCCAATCCTGGCCCGCCCATCTGGGTGACCATTGGCGGCACTGGATGGACCGGGCCAGCCAGGATGCCTGCCCCGTGGCCAGTTCCGCCCTGGTCAATACGCGGCGCGGGCGGCTGCGGCTGGATGCCGTCATCCTGCCGCTGTCCAATCATCAGCAGGGCCGCATCGACATGCTGCTCTGCGGCCTGATGGGTGCCTCTGTCCGCCACCGCGCCTCCCCCCTGCTGCGCCCCGCCGATGAGGTGGTGGAGGATAAGCTGGTCTCGTTCGAGGCGGCCCCACTGACGGTTTGAGGCGGCAGCGGCAGGGTGCTAGGGTGGCGGCCCCTTCCGCTAGACCTATGACCCACGTGACCGACAGCAGCACCCGCCCCGACAGCACCGCCAGCGCCCCCGTCTCCCCCATGATGGCGCAATATCTGGAGATCAAGCGGCAGCATCCAGGCTCGCTGCTGTTCTACCGCATGGGCGATTTCTATGAGCTGTTCTTTGACGACGCGGTGCAGGCGGCGGGCGCTCTCGACATCACCCTGACCAAGCGCGGCCAGCATCAGGGGGAAGACATCCCCATGTGCGGCGTACCCGTCCATTCCCATGAACAATACCTGTCCCGCCTAATCCGCGCCGGCTTCCGCGTCGCCATCTGTGAACAGACCGAAGACCCGGCAGAGGCCAAGAAGCGCGGCAGCAAATCCGTGGTCCGCCGCGATGTGGTGCGCGTAGTCACCCCCGGCACCATCACCGAGGATGGGTTGCTAGACGCGCGCTCCAACAATTATCTGGCGGCGCTGGCGGAGGCAGGGGGCGAGGGGGCGCTGGCTTGGCTGGACCTGTCGACGGGGGAGTTGACCCTGTCGCCGGTGGAACGCGCCAATCTGCCCTCGCTGCTGGCCCGCCTGTCGCCCGGCGAATTGCTGCTGCCGGAACGGCTGAGCCAGGTGGAGGAGCTGTCGCCGCTCTGGGATGAATGGCGCGCCCGCCTGACCATTCAGCCCAATGCGCGATTCGACAGTGAGAATGGGCGCAAGCGCCTGCTCGCGCTCTATAATGTCGGCACCCTGGATGCGTTCGGCGCCTTTGGCCGGGCGGAGGTGGCGGCCGCCGGCGCTCTGGTCGACTATGTGGAACTGACGCAGAAGGGTCGTCTGCCACGCTTCGACGTGCCGCGCCGTCTGGCCGCGGGTCAGGTGATGGAGATCGACCCCGCCACCCGCCGCAACCTGGAACTGACCCGCACCCTGACCGGTGAACGGCGCGGCAGCCTGCTGGCCGCCATCGACCGCACCGTTACGGGGGCTGGTGCCCGGCTGCTGGCCGGGCGGCTGTCGGCCCCGCTGACCGATCCGGCGCGCATTGAGCGGCGGCTGGACATGGTGGCCTATCTGGCCGGCGAAACGCCCTTGCGCGTTGATATCCGTGAGGAATTGCGCCGCACGCCGGACGTGGAACGCGCCCTGACGCGCCTGACGCTTGACCGGGGCAGCCCGCGCGATCTGGCTGCCGTGCGCGATGCGCTGGAACGGGCCGTTTCCTTGCGCGGGCGTCTGGCCTATGGCAATGGCGGCATCGGCACGCCCCTGCCGGCGGGGATGGCCCGCATCGTCAATGGTCTGGCGGGGGGGCAAGGGGGCGATCATGAGGCGCTGATCGGCCTGTTGTCGCGGGCATTGGGTCCCGATCTGCCCATGCTGGCCCGCGATGGCGGCTTCGTGGCGGCGGGATATTCCGGTCCGCTGGATGAATTGCGGGCGCTGCGCGATGACAGCCGCCGGCACATCGCCAATCTTCAGGCGCAATATGTGGATGCCACGGGCATCGCCTCCCTGAAGATCCGCCACAACAATGTGCTGGGTTATTATATCGAGGTGACGGCGGTTCATGCCGACAAGCTGATGTCGGAAAAGCACCGGGCCGATTTCATCCATCGTCAGACCATGGCGGGGGCGGTGCGCTTCACCACCGTCGCCCTGTCCGAACTGGAACGCAAGGTGGCAGAGGCCGGCGATCGCTCCCTGGCGCTGGAGCTGGAGATTTTTGGGCAGTTGGTGAAGGCGGTCATCGATCTGGCCGACCCCATCGCCACCACGGCCCGCGCGTTGGCGACCTTGGATGTCACCGCCTCGCTGGCCGATCTGGCCGTGGATGGCGGCTGGTGCCGGCCCGAAATGGCCAATGACCTGTCCTTTGACGTGCGCGGCGGGCGACATCCCGTGGTCGAACAGGCGCTGGCGGAAAATGGTGGCGCGGCGTTCGTGGCCAATGATTGTGACCTGTCGCCGGGACAGCGCCTGTGGCTGCTGACCGGTCCCAACATGGCCGGTAAATCCACCTTCCTGCGCCAGAATGCCTTGATCGCGGTGCTGGCGCAGATGGGGTCCTATGTGCCGGCGCGCACCGCCCGCATCGGTACCGTGGACAAGCTGTTCAGCCGTGTCGGTGCCGCCGACGATCTGGCGCGCGGGCGTTCCACTTTCATGGTGGAGATGGTGGAAACCGCCACCATCCTGAATCAGGCCACCCGCCATTCGCTGGTCATCCTGGATGAGATCGGGCGCGGCACGGCCACCTTCGACGGCCTGTCCATCGCCTGGGCCTGTGTCGAGCATCTGCATGAGGCGGCGCGCTGTCGCGGCCTGTTCGCCACGCATTATCATGAGCTGACGGCACTGTCGGCCAAGCTGCCCGACCTGTCCTGTCACACGATGCGGATCAAGGAATGGCGGGGCGACGTCATCTTCCTGCATGAGGTGGCCGCCGGTGCCGCCGACCGCTCCTATGGCATCCATGTCGCGCGTCTGGCCGGGCTGCCGCCACAGGTCATTTCGCGTGCGGAACAGGTCTTGCAGATCCTGGAGAAAGGCGATCAGGCCAGTGCGGCAAGCCGGCTGGCCGATGATCTTCCCTTGTTCGCCGCCATGGCCGCGAAACCCGTCCCGCGTCTGGTTGTTTCGGAACCGGAATCATCTATGGTGGAGATGGAACTGCGCACCATCAACCCGGATGAGCTGACGCCCCGTCAGGCGCTGGACGCGCTGTACCGGCTGCGGGGTCTGCTGGGCTGATCAATCGGTCAGCAGGCTGGTGATCAGCACATCCTCGACCACGGGCTGGCCGATAATGTCATTGGCCAGATTGCGGACGTGGCGCTTCATATCCGCCAGTTCCGCCGGCCCGGAATTGCGCGTCAGGCTGCCATCTACGGGCAGTTCTTCGGTCAGCTTGCCGACGATGCGCGGCATATAGGCGGTGACCAATGCCGATTCCGCCGGCAATTGTTCCGTCTTGCGCACCACCAGCTGCATGACCAGCCGGATGAAGGCATAGCGTTCCTTGCCCGGCAGCAGCAGGGGCGGGACATTGATGAAGCGCAGTTTAGGATCATCGGCTGCTTTGCCTTCCGCCCAGGCCTGTCCCGGCAGGGCCAGGCCGGCCAGTGCCGCCATGCCAAGCTCCAGGATCTGGCGCCTGTCCGCCATCCGCACCTTCATATGATCGCCCCTGGTGATGCCCCGTCACAGGACAGCAGTAAGCGGTAAACGGCCCCGCCCCGCAAGCCCACCCGTATGTCCTTCCGGTGAGCATGCAGCCACCGCATGCCTGTCGCGGCGATTATCAAACCATACAGTCCATTAATCCGGGTTGACCACCAGCCGGACAAGGCGCATTTTGCGTTTCAATACTGGACTGTCCAGTTCCGAAAATATTCAGACCAGGAATAGACCCATGAACAGGAAGATCGCCTTGGCGTTGGCCGTGCCGCTGCTGCTTGCCGGTACCTATGGCGGCTGGCATTGGTGGTCCGTGGCGCGGTTCCAGGAGGCGACGGACAACGCCTATGTCGAGGCTGACATCACCATGATCAGCCCGCGTGTCGAAGGGTATGTCGGCGCGGTAGAGGTGGTGGAGAACCAGATGGTGCAGGTGGGCGATGTGCTGCTGCGCCTGGATGACCGCGACTTGGCGGCCAAGGCCGATCAGGCCCGCGCCCGCCGGGATGCTGCCGCAGCATCCATTGCCAATATCGACAGCCGCCTGACCCTGTCCGGCGCCCTGATCCGTCAGGCCGATGCCGGTGTCGCCGCCGCCCAGGCCGAACAGCGCCGGGCCGGCGCCGATGCCCAGCGCTATACCGCCCTTGCCACCCGCGAATTCGCCAGCCAGCAGAAACTGGCCACCACCCAGGCCGACGCGCAGAAGGCCGGCGCCGCCCTGACCAAGGCGCAGGCGGCCCTGACCGCCGAACGCGACCAGCTGTCGGTCCTGTCCACCGAACGGGCCAAGGCCGAGGCGGCATTGGAGGAGGCGAATGCCGCCCTGGTGCTGGCGGAGAATGACCTGGAGAAAAGCGTGATCCGCGCCCCCATCGCCGGTGTGATCGGCAGTTCCGGGGCACGGGTGGGACAGTTCGTGAAGGCCGGGACACAACTGATGGCCCTGGTCCCCGTCCAGGACGCCTATATCACCGCCAATTTCAAGGAAACCCAGATCGGTCGCCTGCGCGTGGGCCAGCCTGTGGAACTGTCCATCGATGCCTATCCGGGCATGAAGGTTGAGGGCCGGATCGATAGCCTGTCGCCCGCATCGGGCGCGCAGTTCAGCCTGCTGCCGCCCGAGAATGCCACCGGCAATTTCACCAAGATCGTGCAGCGCGTGCCTGTGCGCGTGGCCCTGCCCAAGGATGGGCCGCTGGCCGGTCGTCTGCGTCCCGGCCTGTCGGTGGAGGTCAGCGTCGATACCCGTCATGACGGGCGTGACCTGATCGGCATCGCCAAGGCCGACACGGCCATTCCCCAGCAGGTCGCGGTGCGGCCATGAGCAGCACCGCCGCCACGCTGGACAGTATCCCGGCTGTAGAACCGCCGTCCATCACGGCAGGCATATCGAAGCGGACCCTGGTCGGCTTCGTCGCCATGGTGTTCGGCATGTTCATGGCCATCCTGGATATCCAGATCGTGGCCAGCAGCCTGCGCCAGATCCAGGCCGGCGTGGCTGCCAGTGCCGATGAGATTGTCTGGGTCCAGACCAGCTACCTGATCGCCGAAGTGGTGATGATCCCGCTGTCGGGTTACCTGACGCGGCTTTTGTCCACCCGCGTGCTGTTCACCGTGGCGGCGCTGGGCTTTACCATCACCAGCATGCTGTGTGCCCAATCCTCCTCACTGGAGGAACTGGTGCTGTGGCGCACCTTGCAGGGTTTTATCGGCGGCGGGATGATCCCCACCGTGTTCGCCACTAGCTTCACCGCCTTTCCCCCAGCCCGCCGCGCGCCCGTGACGGTCGTCATCGGTCTGGTGGCCACGCTGGGCCCCACGGTCGGGCCGACGCTGGGTGGCTTCCTGACGGAGCAGTTTTCCTGGCACTGGCTGTTCATGATCAATCTGCTGCCGGGCCTGGCCGTGGCGGCCATCGTCTGGACTTGCATCGATATCGACAAGCCGAACTTTTCCCTGCTGAAAGGCATCGACCTGCCCGGCATCGCCCTGATGGCCCTGTTCCTGGCCAGCCTGGATTACGTGATCGAGGAGGGCGCGCGGGAGCAGTGGTTTCAGGATGAGACGATCCGCGACTTTGCCCTGCTGGCCCTGATCGCCGGGATCGGGTTCTTCTGGCGGGTCCTGACCTATGAAAAGGCCATCGTGGACCTGAGTGCCCTGCGCAATGTCAATTTCGCCATGGGTTCCATCTATGGCTTCATCGTCGGCATCGGGCTTTATGGCTCGGTCTATATGCTGCCGCTCTATCTGGGGCAGGTGCGCGGCCTGAATGCACAGCAGATCGGGTCGACCATGGTGGTGACGGGCATTTGTCAGTTCCTGTCCTCCCCCATCGTCGGCATACTCTCTTCCAAGATGGATGTGCGCAAGGTGCTGGCCATCGGCTTCACCCTGCTGGCCACCAGCTTTTACATCTCCGTCCCCGTCACCGCCGACTGGCAGTTCGACCAGCTGCTGGTGCCACAGATGATCCGGGGTGTAGGCCTGATGTTCTGCATCATCCCCATCACTTCGCTGGCCATTGGCACCCTGCCGGCGCATCAGGTGCCCAACGCCTCCGGCCTGTTCAACCTGATGCGCAATCTGGGCGGCGCCTTTGGCCTGGCCGGGATCAATACCCTGATCACGCAGCGTATGGCCCAACATGGCCGCGTGCTTTATGACTGGATCGACCCGACCCGGCCCGAGGTGCAAAACTTCCTGTCCGGCGTCGGGGCGCGGGTGGCGGATGCCACGGGGGCCGATCCGGCCACCGCCGGTCTGCCGGTGCTGGCCGCGACCATCCAGAAACAGGTGACGGTGATGACCTTCTCCGACCTGTTCCTGGCCATGGCCGTGGTCTTCACCCTGGCGTTGCTGACCCTGCCCTTCGTGAAGCGGCCCGTGATGCGGGGCGCTGCCGATCTGGGCGGGCATTGAGGGATGGAGTGTGTCATGACGGTGAGCATGGTGGCCGACGACGTACGCGAAGGGCGCCGGGGGGCCGGACGCCCCCTGGACATGACCAAGCGCGACGCCATCCTGGACGCCGCCGAGGATGTCTTTGCCCGCGAAGGCTATGGCGCCAGCATGGACCGCGTGGCCGAGGTGGCGGGCGTGTCCAAGCAGACCATCTACAAGCATTTCTCCGCCAAGGACCGGCTGTTCGATGCCATGGTGGTGCGCCGGTCTGAACGCATGACCGAACCCGTCACCATGGGCGATCCCGCCGCCCCGCCCGCCGAGGTGCTGACCAATCTGGGTCTGCGCTTTCTGGAACTGATGGTGGAGGGGCAGCTGAACTGTCTGCTGCGCACCATGCTGTCGGCGGGGGCGCAGAGCGATATGTCCGGTCATTTCTATCAGACCGGTCCCGCCGTCTCCCTCTCCTGCCTGGGTTCCTATCTGAAGCGCCAGCATGATGAGGGGCGGTTATCCATCCCCGATCCGATGCTGGCCGCGGAACAGTTTTTTGGTCTGATGAATGGCCATGTGCAGCTGCGCGGCCTGCTGGGTGTCCTGCCCGCGATGGGTGATGCGGAGCGGCAGGCACGGGTAGACGCGGCGGTTCGGGTCTTCATGGCCGCCTATGGGCGCTGAAAAAGCGGCTCAAAACAGCAAGGGGCGGCCCCATCGGGACCGCCCCTTGTTCTTTATCGCCACCCGTTCCCGGTTCAGGCTGTGCGGCGCAGGGTCGGGCTTTTATGGGGCTGGATCAGGTCGGACAATTGTGCCGCCAGTTCCCGGCCCCGGTCGGTCAGGGTGATGATCTTGCGTCGGCGCTCACGCGGGTCTTCCTCCGCCTGCACCAGATCGTGACCGGCCTTGCCGAAGCTGTGCCACTTCGACAAGGCGGCCACGTTGCGGGAGGCGGAGGATTGCGCGATGCCCAGACGCTCCGACAGGTCACGGATCGACAGGCCCTCATTCTGCGCGATGGTCAGGAATGACAGCGCATATTGAATGGGCAGGTCAGGATCCAGCGTGCGGAGCGCTTCCAGAACGCGGACCAGCGGGTCCAGCGTTTCAGGATGCCATGCGGCGGTCCCTGGATTGGTAGGCATCGTGGTGACGGCCATCGTTTGTGGGTCCCCTGGCCACCGGGCGCCAACGGCCCGGCGTATAAATCACATGGAGGCGGCCAAGCCAGATCAGGGTTTCGCCATTCTCGCGCCGAACTTCATAGCCGCGCGTGCGTGGGGCGTCCCGATGGGGCCGCGCGGTCAGTTCAAAGAAGAATTTCGGGCCGTTGCCCAATGACATGAAGAAGCTCATCACTGCCCTCGATTGTTCGGAAGATCGTTTGTTGGTTGAGGGGGATTTGTCGTGCAGAGGTCATGCAGCCGGTACCGCGCAGGCCGTGCCCACGCTGGGTACCGGTACGATTAAACAGATTATCCATAGAAAATTCTCCTCTTGGCTGGGGGGTGGCGGGATGGGTTCAGAAGGATTTATCGCCGAAGGACGGGAAGGTTGCAAGGAACAATCTGTCCCTGTATTCCGTCAGTTCCGAGATCGGATGAATACGGAACGAAAAAGGCCGGTTGGCCTGCCGCGCACCCCGCTCCAGGGCGTGACGGGTATCGGCATCCAGATCGCGCAGGATCACATCCGGCAGGTCGGGATAGGGACGGGGGATCGGGGTCAAAAGCCGGGCAAGCCGCGCCGGCAGGGTCAACATGAACATCACGGGGTCATCTCCGGTTCGGGTGGGCCTAAATCATCCGATATCGGATATAATCCGTCAACATGCATAACCCTCAGATCAGATCACCCATATCCAGCGTGCCGGTGAAGCCCGTGATGTTGACGATGAAATCGTCGGTGCTGAAGACCGAGCCGGCGGTGGTGCCGGTGACGATCAGGTAGGTCTGCTCGCCATAGCTGAACAGGCCCGCCGTCAAGGTGGTCTTGGCCAGGGGACCGGTGGAGAACAGGGTGAAGATGGCGGCGGCCAGGGTGGTGCCGGTCAGCGCCGTGGTGCCGTCCAGCACGGTTTTCACGGTGAAGGGCAGGTCGATCCGGTCCTGCCAGTCGCCACCGGTACTGCCCAGGTCAAGATCGGTGATCTGGTCGATGATGGTGGCGGTCAGGGTGCCGGTGCCACGGCTTTCAATGACGGAGGCATATTGGAACAGATCCTTGTCCGCCCCGCCTGTCAGCATATCGACACCACTGCTGCCCACCAGCGTATCGACGCCCGCCCCGCCGATCAGCGTGTCATTGCCATTGCCGCCATTCAGCCGGTCGGCGCCATCACCGCCGGTGATGATATTGTTGAGCGCATTGCCCGTGCCGGTGAAGCCCGCGCTGCCGGTATAGGTCAGGTTCTCAACCTCGGCCCCCAGGGCATAGCGCACAATCCCGCTCATCACGGTGTCGGTGCCGCCGCCCGTCCCCTCCGTCACCACATCGCCGGTGGCATCGATGATATAGACATCGTTGCCGGCCCCGCCGATCAGTGTGTCATTGCCGGTGCCGCCATCCAGCGTGTCCGCCCCGGCCCCGCCCGTGATCTTGTTGGCCAGCGTGTTACCCAGCCCGGTAAAGGCGGCACTACCCTTATAGGTCAGGTTCTCGACATAGGTGCCCAGGCGATAGGTGGCAAGCGTGGTCTGCACCTCGTCCGTGCCGCCCAGGTTCAGTTCGGTGACCTGATCGCCTTCATCATCGACCACATAGGTATCGTTGCCGGTGCCGCCGGCCATCATATCGACACCGGTGCCACCATTCAGCAGATCGTTGCCCGTGCCGCCCGACAGCGTGTCGTTGCCGGCCCCGCCCAGCAGCGTGTCATTGCCGTTATAGCCCCAGATGATGTTGTCCAGCGCGTTGCCCGTGGCGGTCTGGCTGGCCACGCCGGTGATCACCAGATTCTCGACATTGTCGGGCAGGGTATAGCTGACCAGGGTATAGACCGTGTCGGTGCCTTCCCCGGCATTCTCCGAAACCTTGTCGGTGGTGGCATCCACCTCATAATGGTCGTTGCCGATGCCGCCCTGCATCTCATCAACGCCCAGCCCACCGCGCAGCAGGTCGGAACCGCCGGCCCCCACCAGCACATCATTGCCGGCCCCGCCGATCAGCAGATCGGCGAAGGCACCGCCGGTGATGGCATCATTGCCATTGCCGCCATCGACGGAGGCGGAGCCGTTGGCGCCGATGGTCAACCGGTCGGCGGCTGCCGTGCCCTTGCCGGCCTCGAACTCTGCCCGCAGACGGTAGATCACCACCTCGTTCGGGGCCATGGCGGCCAGGGCGGTGGCGGTCAGCGTGCTCTCCGCCGTGATGTTGCCGCGCCCGCGATTATCGATCAGCGTCAGGCCACCATCCACCGTGCCCGTCACGATGAAGGTATGATCGGTTGTGCCCACGCTGGCGCTGGGCGTCCAGTTCAGGCGTACAATGTCGCCGGCGCGCAGGCCGCTGGTCCAATCGTCCGGCGGGGTACCCACAAAGGCACCGGCCAGCAGCCAATGGTCGTTCTGGGCCCGCGCATTGATCAATTCATAGCGCACGGCGGCCAGCACGCTGCCCCGTGTTTCGCCATCGGCCACGAAGAAGGAATTGTTGGCCCCTTCGGCGATGGTCGCAACCTCGCGCACGAAATCCATATCGGCGGCGGCACCCACGGCCAGCCCCAAATTTGACCGGGCAATGGCCACGATCTCAGCGGCGCTCAGCTTGCCGGCCTGCGCGCTGGTCTTGACCATTTTTGTCTGCCAGTCGGCCATCACATCCTCAAAGCTGCCCCCCGAGTCCGCCGGGGCCGGTCGCACAGGTATTGGATTATAGCAGAACTAGATAAAATGCGAACGATTGCCCCTTCAATTAAAAAGCCCCCGTCCGGTTGCCCGCTACGGCATTCACAGATTTGAGTTGCGTTGCTTTGTTTGTAGTGAATCAATGGTC
>NZ_JBMDKE010000032.1:0-77942 GCF_057809555.1 Niveispirillum sp. FG156
CGGCGTTTGAGGGCCGTCTTGATGCTGACCATCGGTCAGCATCAAGACGGACTGGTATAAGGCCTTCAGCGCCGTGACCACCGCCGGCACCTGCGATGCCATGGGCGCCTGGGATGCCGGCGTGAAGACCCGCATGCTGGCAAACCAGGGCCGCACAGCAGTACCCAGCCTTGTCCAATCCAGCGGCCCCGACAGGCGCCAGACGGGCACGCCCAAGGCACCCGCCATTTCCCCCACCGCCGTGGCCACCGTGATAACCAGATCCAGCTGTGCCGTCAGGGCCAGGGCCGTTTCCAGATCATCGCGCAGATCGACCCCGTCCCAGCGGTGGATATGCACGCCATGGGCTGCCTCCACCGCCGCAATCTCCTCCTCCGCCCCGTCATATTGCAGGGAGACGGCCTGGACACCGCCCATGCGCAGCAGGGGCAGCCAGTCGGACAGTTCCGTATAGGCCGCCTCCCGCGCAGCTGTCCGCAACTGGCTGCGCCAGCATAGGCCGATGCGCAGCCCGGGCGGCAGGGCCGCCAGCCTGTCGCGCCATAACGGGGCCAGGTCGGAACACGGCGACAGAAACGCCGCCCCATTCCAACCCGCGATATCAAGGGCCAGAAGCAGGGGCAGGCTGCCCGCCGGCACATGGCAATCCACCGCCACCGCTGTTCCCTCGGCCATCACCGTGGCAAACGGAAAGGCCCGCGCCAGGATCGGCACCAGCCGCGGATCGGTCCAGAGGGTGACAGAGCCACCCAGCCCCGACAGCCTTCCATAATGGGCCGCCATCATCACCTGATCGCCCAGCCCCTGTTCCCCCCAGACCAGCAAGCGCCGGCCCGACAGGGGTGTTCCGTCCCAGCGGGGAACGGATGGTGGGCCGCCCCAGGCCACTTCCCCACTGTCAAACCGCGCCTCATGCCGGGTCCAACCGGCCTTCAGGTCTCCCTGCCCCAGGGCCAGCAGCGCATCATTATACAGCGCGCGGGCAAAGCCGGGCCGGATGGACAGGGCGCGGGACAGGGCAGCACGGGCACCCGGCACATCACCCTGACCCGCCATGTCCAGCGACAGATTGACCGCCGCCTCGGCATAGGTCGGATCGATGGACAGGGCCTTTTCCTGCGCCTGCCGCCCCCCCGCCGCATCCCCCAACGCCGCCCGGCACAGGCCCAGCTCCCCCCACGCGTCCGGCATGTCCGGGGCACGGGACAGGGCCTTCTGCTGGTATTCCGCTGCCTCCCGCCACCGCCCCAGATGGCGCAGCGCCACGCCCAGATTGACCAAGGCACGGGGATAGTCGGGCCGTTGCGCGAGCGCACGGCGGCTGGCCTTCTCCGCATCGCCGTAACGGCGCAGTTCGACCAGCGTCGCACCCAGATTGGCCCAGGCCTCTGCATGGTCGGCGCGGCGGGACAGGGTCTGCCGGAACGCCTTCTCCGCGTCTGCGAACCGGCCCAGCGCCTTCAGAAGGCTGCCACGTGTGTTGTGGGCATTGGCATATTCCGGATCAAGAGCCAGCGCCCGATCAACCAGGGGCAGCGCGTCCGCCGCACGGCCCCGTTGCAGCAACACCTGCGACAGCAGATGCAGGGCATCCACCTCGTCGGGCTGTGCCCGCAGGACGGCGCGGTACCCCTGTTCCGCGCCCACAAGATCACCCAGGCGATGTCGCTCCACCACCGCTTCCAGGGTGGGCGGTGCCGCCGGCAAGGTCGGGGCAGTGAGCAGGTGATTCAATCCCCGCACCATGGCGGGCACGACCTCGCGCACCGGATCTGCAATGAACAGCCGCATCGCTGGATACCAGGGCCGGACTGCCATACCCAGCGCCGACCAGTCGTGCCGGTTCTGGAACCGCCAGACCGGCACCCCCAGCGATGCCGCCATTTCCCCGACCGCCGTCGGCGCGCAGATCACCAGATCAAGCCCGGCCATCAGGGCCGCCGCCGCCTCCAGATCATCCTTCAGGTCGATATCGGGGCATTGATGGACCGTGACGCCCCGGGCATCGCGCAATGCCGCGATCTCCGCCACAGCCCCATCATATTGCAGGCTGACCGGCACGATGCCGGGCAGGGTCAGCAGCGGCAGCAGGTCGGCCAGGGACAGATAGGCCTGTTTACGATCCCCCTCCTGCCGCTGCGACCGCCAGCAGAAACCGACGCGCAGGCCCGGCGGCAGGCAGTCCAGCCAGGATGCCAGATGCTGCGCGCGGGCGGGGTCTGGCTTCATCCAGCCTTTTGCATGGGGCGGGAAGGCCGACAGGCCCGGACGCAGAATGGATGGCAGGTCACCCAGCGGACAATGAAAGTCCGCATCACGTGGATCGGGTGTTTCGGCCCGCGCCACGATCGCCGGATAGGACCGGGACAGAAGACCCGTCAGGCGGGGATCGCATTCGACGATCACCTGGATGCCGGCGGCCTGCAGGTCGGCGATCAGGCCCGCCCACAGGATTTCATCCCCCAGCCCCTGTTCGCGCCAGACCAACAGACGCTTGCCGGCAATATCCTGGCCCCGCCATTCCGGCATCGCCATCTGTCGCACCGGATTGGCCTGACCGGCGGCAAAACGGACGCGGTAATCGGCCCATCCCTCCGCCAAATCCCCCCGCGACAGCCGCAGATGCGACCGGTTCCAGCGGGCCAGCGCATTATCTGGATGCGTCGCCAGCAACCGGTCCAGCAGGGCCAGCGCCTCCCCCTCCCGCCCCTGGATTTCCCGAATACGGGACAGGTCGGTGATGGCGGGCGGGTAATCAGGCACCAGGGCCAGCGCCTTATCCAGTGCCGCCTCCGCCCCTCCGGGATCACCGTTGCGGAACAGGGCATAGGCAAGGCCCGTCCAGGCCTCCACCTGATCGGGCGACAGGTCCAGCGCGGTGCGGAAGGCCGCCGCTGCCTCGGCAAAGCGATGACCGGCGCGCAGGGCACCGCCCAGGTTGATCCAGCCGGAAACCAGCGCCGGGTCTGCCGTTACCGCATCACGATGGGCGGCGGCGGCGGCGTCATATTGTTCGCGCGCCTGCCGGATCAGGCCCAGCGTGTCATGGACATGGGGCGAGATGCCGGGACCAGTCAGCAGCGGCGCCAATTCGGCTTCCGCCGCGTCCAACTCACCCAAATCCAGCAGGCAGCGCACGATATTCACGATGGTGACCGCATGGCCGGGCCGCAGCGCCAACGACTGCCGATACCGGTCGCACGCCGCCGCCGCTTGGCCCTCCGCCCGCAACGCAGCACCCAGGCGGGCCAGCAGCAGGGCATCACCGGGCCGCAGCCGCGCCGCCCGCTCCAGCAGCGGCACCGCCTCCCCGGCCTTCCCCTGCTGCATCAACGCATGGCCCCGGCGATGCAGATCGTCCGCGTCCTGCGCACCCTCCCCCTCGCCCACCGCCCCACTGATCAACATCGTGGTCAGGTCGCGGGCCATCCCGGACAGCAGCGAAGCGAAATCCTGATCGGCAGGCCTGCTGTAGCAGCGCATGTTGGGATACCAGGGCCTGACATCCGTGCCCAGGCGCGTCCATTCATCCTCGCCACCGATGCGCCAGACCGGCACGCCCAGCGCCCCCGACAGTTCCGATACCGCCGTCCCCGCACTGATGACAAGGTCCAGCGCGGCGGTCAGTGCGGCCACCCCGTCCAGGTCATCGCGCAGATCGATATCCGGGCGAAACTGGTTGATCCCGTCCGGCAGGGCGGCCTTCATTTCCGCCACGGTGGCCGGTTCATCCAGATCATATTGCAGCGGCACCCAACGGATACCCGGCAGCGCGAGCAAGGGCGCGAAGTCGCTCAGGCTTGGATAAAGCCCCGCCCGCTCCCCCGATTTCAAACCACTGCGCCAGCAGAAGCCGACATTCAGCGCCGGACCGTGGCTGTCCAATACCTGGCGCCAGCGGTCGGTCCCGGCCCCGTCGGCCAGCAGCCAGGGCCGCCCCGGAAACCGGGACAGCACCGGTCGCGCCATGCGCGGCAGGCTTCCGGCGGAGATCTGCAAATCCGCGCTGGGGGTCGCCCCCGTCGCCGCCACCGTCAGATGCGGGAACGACCGCGCGAACAGCGGCACCAGCCGGGCATCGCATTCCACGGTCACCGGACCGTCCAGCCCCTTCAGGTCCGGGAAGATGCTGGAAAACAGGATCTCATCCCCCAGCCCCTGTTCCGGCCAGATCAGCAGATGCTTGCCCGCCAGCATGTCGCCCTGCCAGAACGGGATATCCAGTTCCCGCCGGGGCTGACGCAGGCGGGCACGGAACCGTTCCTCATAATCGGCCCAGCCCGGTTCCAGGCGCCCATGAACCAGATGGTCCAGCGCCAAATTGAACCGCGCCACCGGTTGATCCCGGTCCAGTTCCAGCGCCCGCTGGAAACAGGGCACCGCCTCGTCGCTCATCCCCTGGCGGCGCAGAAGCGTGCCCAGATTGGCATGGGCCACCGCCAGATCGGGGTTCAGCGACAGGGCCTTGCGCTGACACTGCTCCGCCTCCTCAAACCGGCCCAGTTCCAGCAGGGCCACGCCCCGGTTGGACCAGGCATCGGCCCGCGTCGGCGCCAGGGCCAGCGCTTGGCGCGCCGCCTTCTCCGCCTCCGCCGGCTGGTTCAGGTCCAGCAACACGGCGGCAAGGTTGGATTGTGCATCAACCAGATCGGGTTTGACGGCCAGTGCTGCGCGAAACGCCCGCTCGGCGGCACGGAACTGCCGCACCGCCATCAGCATGCCGCCCAGATTATTCTGGATCGCGGGCGATCTCGGCGCTGCTTCCGCCGCCGCCTTGACCCGGTGCAGCCCTTCCTCGGCCTCGCCCGACTGCCAAAGCGCCAGGCCCAGCAGATGCCCCGCATCAACGTGCCCCGGCCATCTTGTCAGGATTTGCCGGTAAAGCGCGATGGCCCCGGCCAGATCACCTTGTTGATGACGCGCGATGGCCCCATCCAGCAGACGGTCGGGCGAGTCGGTCGGGGGCGGTGGCTTGCGGTCCATTTCCGGTCCGTCTGGGGCGGGGTGCGGCCACCTTAGCCCAAGGACATCGCCGCATCCAACAAGCTTGGGATGAGGTGAAAGCCCCAATCTGCGGAAATACTTAACCCTGCCCGCCAAACTGGCTAGCATACGCATCCTGCCCGCCCGTCAGCGAACCGGATTGAGATGAGCACAGAGCCCACCCGCGCCCCCGCCCTGTTTAAGGGCGCGTCCGTCCTGATCACTGGCGGCACCGGTTCCTTTGGCCGGCAATTCACGCGTTTCCTGCTGAAACATGGCAAGCCGCGCCGACTGGTCATCTTCTCGCGCGATGAATTCAAGCAGTATGAGATGCAGCAGCAATTCGCGGACATGGATAACCGCGACGTCCTGCGCTTCTTCATCGGCGATGTCCGCGATCAGCAGCGCCTGTCCATGGCGATGCGGGAGATTGATTATTGCATCCACGCCGCCGCCCTGAAACATGTGCCCACCGCCGAATACAATCCCATCGAATGTATCCGCACCAATGTGAACGGGGCGGAAAACGTGGTGCAGGCGGCACTGGCCAACAAGGTAAAGAAGGTGGTGGCGCTCTCCACCGACAAGGCGGCCAGTCCTGTTAACCTTTATGGTGCCTCCAAGCTGGCATCTGACAAGATTTTCGTGGCGGCCAACAACCTGTCCGGCTCCGTCGGCACCCGCTTTGCCGCCGTGCGCTATGGCAATGTCGTGGGGTCACGCGGGTCGGTGGTGCCCTTCTTCCGCAAGCTGATTGAGGAGGGGGCCAAGGAACTACCCATCACCGATGACCGCATGACCCGGTTCTGGATCACCTTGAACAAGGGTGTGGATTTCGTCGCCACCTCCTTTTCCATGATGCAGGGGGGCGAGATTTTCGTGCCCAAGATCCCCTCCATGCGCATCGTCGATCTGGCCCACACCATGGCCCCGACCCTGCCCCACCGCATTGTCGGTATCCGCCCTGGTGAAAAGCTGCATGAGATCATGATCACCGAGGATGATGCCCGCCAGACGGTGGAACTGCCCGACCGCTACATCATCGAACCCGCCTTCAAATGGTGGGATCGCGGCCCCTATGCCAAGCAGGGGGCGGTGCCCGTTCCCGATGGCTTCAGCTATCGCAGCGACACCAATCCCGAATGGCTGTCAGAGGATGCGATGCGCGCCCTGCTGGAGCGGCCTTCGTGAGCAAGGGTCCCTTTCTGCCTTATGGGCGGCAATGGATTGACGAGGCCGACATCGCCGCCGTGGAACAGGTGCTTCGCGGCGACTGGCTGACCCAGGGACCCAGCATCGGCTGGTTTGAGCGGTCCTTTGCGGAGAAGGTGGGGGCACGCCATGCCATCGCCTGCGCCAACGCCACCGCCGCCCTGCATGTCTCGATGCTGGCGCTCGATCTGAAGCCAGATGACGCGGTCCTGGTGCCCAGCGTCACCTTCCTGGCCACTGCCAATGCCGTCCGCTATGTCGGTGCGCAGGTGGCCTTCACCGATGTCGATCCCGATACCGGCCTGACGCGCCGCCAGGACGCGGAGGAGGCAATCGCGCGGGCAGAGGCCCGGGGCTGGCGCGTGCGGGCCATCGCGCCCGTGCATCTGGCGGGGCAGACAGCCGACATGGCGGGCCTATCGGCGCTCGCCGCCGAACGCGGCCTGATGATTGTGGAGGATGCGGCCCATGCCGTCGGCACAAGCCTGACCGGGGCGGATGGTGCCATGGTGGCTGTCGGTGCCTGCGACCGCTCAAGCCTGGCCTGCTTCTCCTTCCACCCCGTCAAGACCATGGCGACGGGTGAGGGCGGCATGGTCACCACCAATGATGACGCGCTGGCAAAAAAGATGCGGGCCGCCGTGTCCCACGGCATGACCCGCGACCCGACCGATTTCACCAACCCGACCGCCGCCCTGGCCGCCGATGGCAAACCCAACCCCTGGTATTATGAGATGCCGGAACCCGGCTTCAATTACCGGATGACCGATATCCAGGCGGCCCTGGGCATCAGCCAGCTGGCAAAACTGGATGCTTTCGTGCGCACCCGCGCCAAGCTGGTCGCGGCCTATGACACGGCCCTGGCCCCACTGGCCCCGATCCTGACACCATCGGCCCGCATGCCGGGCGTGGCGGCGGGCTGGCATCTCTATGTCGCGCTGATCGATTTCGCGGCCCTGGGCATGGACCGGGCCGCCTTCATGGCCGCCCTTCGCCAGGATGGGATCGGTGCCCAAGTGCATTATATTCCCGTCCATACCCAGCCCTATTACCGGCGTCTTTATGGCGATTTGCATCTGCCGGGTGCCACTGGCTGGTATGATCGCTGCCTGTCCCTGCCGCTTTATCCCGCCATGTCCATGGCCGATCAGGATCGGGTCGTGGACGCTCTGACGCGCATCATCAAGGGATAGTCCCATGCCCGCCATCATCAATCCCATGGACCTGTCGGGCCGCCATATCCTGGTCACGGGTGCCTCTGCCGGTATCGGTCGCGCCACGGCCATCCTGGCGGCAAAGCTGGGGGCACGCGTCACCATCACGGGCCGGGATCAGGGGCGGCTGGCCGCCACCCTGGCCAACCTGCCCGGCGACGGGCACCGCGCCGACAGTTTCGACCTGTCCGCCATCGATGCCATCCCCGCCTGGATGAAGGCGGCGGCGCAGGCCAATGGCCCCTTTGACGGTCTGGCCCATTGCGCCGGTATCCAGACCCTGCGCCCCATCCGCATCTTCCAGGCCGATTTCTTCGATGATGTGATGCGCACCAACCTGGGCGCCTCGCTGGCGCTGGCCAAGGGTCTGCGACAGAAGGGGGTGAAGGCGGACAAGGCCAGCCTTGTCTATATCTCCTCCACCGCCGCCACCGCGTCGTCGCCTGCCAATGTCGTCTATGCGGCGGCCAAGGGCGGCATCATCGCCGCCACCAAGGGCCTGTCGGCGGAGCTGCTGCCCGATGCCATCCGCGTCAATTGCGTGGTGCCCAGCATCGTGATGACCGAACTGATCGAACGCGGCTTTGAAAAGCTGAATGCCGATCAGATCGCGCATCTGGAAAAGTTACAGCCGCTGGGCTTCGGCCATCCCGACGATGTGGCCAACGCCATCTGCTTTTTGATCTCGGACGCAGGCCGCTGGATCACCGGCACCTCCATGGTGGTGGATGGGGGCCGCACGGCATGAGCGGGTGGGTGCTGCTGGCCCATGGTGATGATCTGGCGGCGCACGGTTGCTGGGCCACGGGCTGGATCGGCGCCATTCCGGTGCTGGTGCGCAATTTCAACGGCACCCTGCGCGGCTTCCGCAATGTCTGTTCCCACCGCTTCGCCCTGATGCTGACGGAACCCACCGGCAAGGGTCCGCTCCGCTGCCCCTATCACGCCTGGGTCTATGATCAGGATGGGGTGCCCAAGGCCATTCCCTTCAATGACAGCGATTTTCACCTGGACGATGCCGCGCGTCAGGCCCTGGCCCTGCCCGCCATCGGGGTCACTGTGGCCGGTGGACTGGTCTTCGCGCATCTGGACCCGGATGCTGCCCCCGCCATCCCCGCTGGCTGGATGGTAGGCGGTGACAGGGAACGCACCCTTCCCGATGGCTCCGTAATCGGCCCCGGCCCCGCCATCCTGCATCGCGCATCGGCGCGGCGGGAGGGGGCATGCTGAATTACGACACGCCCCCACCCCGCCGCGACCTGCTGCCCCCCCACTGGTTCCATGACCAGGATTCCTTCGCCACCGAACAGGCCGCCCTTGCCACAGGCCTGCCCTGGCGCTTTGCCGGGCTGACCGATGAAGGGGTTACGGGCGACGCCGCCTGTGGCCCCTTCCTGTTCCGGCGCCAGACGCCCGACGCCCCGCCGCTCACCGACTGGCTCGGCCCCATGGCGGACCATCTGTCTCTGCTGTCCGCCGCACTCGACAGCCCGGTGGCCAGCGACAGCACCGACTTTGCCGCCAACTGGAAAATCCTGGTGGAGAACACCCTGGATGATTTCCACGGCTCCACCGTCCATCCGCAGACCATCCACCCCGCCGTCGATGCCGATTGGCGTCGCCACCTGCACACCGACCGGTTCGGCGCACATAGCCGCTCGCAATGGAAATTGTCGGAAGGTACTGCCGCTTGGTGGGAAAAGCTGGTGGCACGTGGGGCCTTGCGCCGTTTCGCGGTGCAGGACCTTTACGACCATTGCTTCATCTTCCCCGATCTCTATGTCGCCAGCTTCCACGGCACCATGGTCATCGTCCACCGCGTGGTGCCGCTGGCCGTGGACCGGACCCGCCTGGAATGGCGGACCTTCCTGCCCGCCGGGTCCGATGATGCCAAGGCCGCCAGCTTCCGGCGCGGCCTTGTCTCCATGCTGGCGGCATCGGCCCGGCAGGTGATCGATGAGGATCGCCCCTTGTGCGAACAGGTGCAGCAGGCGCGCATCGCCGCCACCGGCCCCGGCATCCTGGGCTGGCGTGAACAACGCATCGGCGATGTGCATGCGGCGCTGTCCGCCCTGCTGCCGACAAATGGGACCGCCCCATGACCAGCGCCCTGACCTTCCGCCTGCCCACGCCCGACGATGCCGATTTGCTGCTGACCTGGCGGCGCCTGCCCGAAATCGTCGAACAATCCTTCAGCGAGGTCCCCGACGATATCGACCGGCAGCGCACCTGGATCGACCGCTCCAACGCCCGCACCGACTATGTCCACCGCATCATTCAGGTCGATGGCATCGATGTCGGCTATGGCAGCATCACCATCACCCACGCCGATTGGAAGATCGGCACCATCGGCGTCTATATGGGCGACCGGCGGGGCCGTACCGGCATCGGCGCGCTCAACTTCGCGCCCATGCTGAACCATTGCTTCCACACGCTGGGCCTGCGCAAGCTGGTCAATCAGGTGTTTTCCAGCAATGAGCGTGTGCTGAAGGGGCAAACCATGCTGGGCTACCGCCATGTTGGTGTCCTGCGCGACCACGCCCTGAAAAACGGCGAACCGCGCGACGTCCATCTGTTCGAAATGCGGGCCGCCGACTGGGCCGCCGTGCGCCACCGCTTCGGCCTGTTTCAGGACATGGACGGGCAGGTTGTGGGGGAGGTCTAAATTGCCCCAAAGCCTTCTTTCTGATATGGTCTTTCCCATCAACGCCCGATCTGCGCCCACCCCAAACCAAAGCCATCGGCTTTGGGTATGGGAAAGCCGTAAGCGGTGAAACACCCCCTTATTTTGTGTTCCACTTGGTTGCACAGACTGCCAGATTTCGGAGATACCAACATGTCGGAGCCGGTAAGACACAAACTCCGAAACAACAAGATTTTCGTGTTTCACAATGTTGCACAATGCCCCTTGGAGCGGGCTTCTTTTGACTGGAAGCGCGTTTTCTTCGTCATCCCGGCGAAAGCCGGGACCCAGCGTGAGGCGCGGTTAGCGCCGATATGACTCATGTCGCGGCGGACGCCGCTCTACGCTGGGTCCCGGCTTGCGCCGGGATGACGATAAGGGGTGCTTCCAGTCAACGTAAACCCGATCTAACCTAACCACAGGCTTCCCCGATGCTGGCCCACGCCGCCGCCCTGACCGCCGCCGATTACCGTGACGCGGATCGATACCGGGCCGAACAGCAATCCCTGTTCGCTAATGCCTGGCAGTTCGTGGGCTTCACGGATGAGGTGGCGGAACCCGGCTCCTGGCTGGTGCGGCAGATCGCGGGCCAGTCGGTCCTTATCCAGGATTTCGATGGCGAATTGCGGGCCCTGCGCAATGTCTGTTCCCACCGCTTCGCACAGTTGCGAGCAGGCGACGCGGGCACGGCCAGCGGCCCGCTCCGCTGCCCCTATCATGGCTGGACCTATGATCGCGACGGGGTGCCCGTCGGTATCCCCGGCAATGCCGATTGTTTCGGGCTGGACAGGGCGGACAAGCAGGCTTTGGCCCTGCCCCGCTATGAACTGGACCGGATCGGCCGGTTCCTGTTCGTGCGGCTGGTTCCCGGTGGGCCGTCCCTGCTGGACTTTGTGGGTCCGCATGCGGGCCTGCTGCTGGCCCTGTCCGACGGCATGTCCGCCCCCTTCGCTCAGGACGCGCAGCCATGGGCCGCCAACTGGAAGGTGGGGGTGGAGAATGTGCTGGAGGTCTATCACGTCGATGCGGTCCATGCCGAAAGCTTCCGCACCGTGGTGGATGGCTCCTGGCGCGTGGTGCCATCGGGTCCGCATTCCATCGGCTATGCCGGCATCCGGGCAGAGGCGCAGCGCTGGTGGGAAGGGGCGGGCAAACGCCTGGGCCTGATCCCCGTCGATGCCGTGGCGGGGGTGGAGGGCTATGTCCACCTGCTGCTGTTCCCCAACCTCGCCATCGGCATCACGGCGGGACGGATGATGAGCGTGCAGACGCTGGAGCCGACGGGACCGGAAAGCTTCACCCTGCGCTATCGCCTCTGTCTGGCCAAGGCCAGGGACGGGGCCAGCAAGGCTGCCCTGGCCGCCGTCACTACCCATCTGGCAGCCTTGAATGAAAAGCTGCTGTCGGAGGATCGGGCCGTCTGCGCCGCGGTGGGTGCCGGCCTGCGCCATGTCGAAGGGGCAGCCCTGCTGGGCGCGAACGAGGACCGCATCCGTCATTTCCATGCCACGATCCAGACCTTATGTAAGGCCAACTGAACGCCATTCGGACTTTGAGATGACCCATCGTGACGACCCGGCCCTGATGGCCGCCGCCGACCTGCTGCGGATTGAGGCCAAGGCCGTGCTGGCCCAGTTGGACAGCCTGGACGCCGATTTCCTGGCGACCGTCAGCCATATTGCCAGCGGGGCCGGCAATACGCTGGTGGCGGGCGTGGGGAAATCCGGCCTGATCGCGCGGCTGCTCTCGTCCAAACTGGCGTCGGTGGGGGCGCAGGCCTTCTACTATTCCGCCCTGGATGCCCTGCATGGCGAACTGGGCGCGCTGCGCGAAGGCGACCTTGTCATCCTGCTGTCCAACAGCGGCCAGACCCAGGAACTGATCGACCTGGGCAAGGTGGCGGCCCGGCGCGGGGTGAAGGTGGCGGCCATGGTGTCGCGCGTGCCATCGGGCCTGTCACGGATCGCAGACTGGACCCTGCGCTGCCATGTGGAGCGGGAGGCAACGGAAACCAAGCTGCCGACCGCCAGCACCACCGCCATGCTGGCCCTTGCCGACGCGCTGGTCGTGGCTGTCGCCAGCCGGCGCGGCTTCACCATCGCCGACTATGGCGACAATCATCCGGGCGGCACGCTGGGCATCGTGCTGGCCGGCAAGGTGCGTGACCTGATGGTGAAGACGCCCGAACAGGTAGCCCTGGTCACGGGAGAACAGCCGATCTTCGAAACCCTGCTGGCCATGACCCGCTTCCCCAACGGTGCCGCCCTGGTGGTGGATGGGGCAGGCCGGCTGACTGGGATCGTGACCGAAGGCGACATCCGCCGTAGACTTGCCGCCCATGGCAAAACCTTCCTGGAGCGGGATACGGGGGCCTGCATGACCTCGCCCGTGCGCCGGACCTGCGGCCCCGATGCCACGGCGCTGGAAGCGCTTGAAATCATGGAAACACCGCACCAGATCAATGTCTTGCCGGTGGTGGACGGCGAGGGTTTCCCGCTCGGCCTGCTGCGTTTGCACGATATTGCGGGGCTGGAGGTTGAAAAATCGCTGGGTTGACCGGCGGATTTCTGCCTAATGTCGTACAAGGATATGTTGTGGAAACAAGAAGGGCAGTCCGGTGAAGGAGATGCGCACCCTGGGCTTCACAGAACGTGAGGCGATCCAGGCCATCATCGATCTGATGCGCAAGCAACGGCTGGAACTGCCGGTCGGCCAGGTCGTGGGGCTGGAGCTGCATGAGGACCCCGTCTCGGCAGAACTGATCATCGAGGATGATAACGGCAAACGCACGCACCTGCCCCGCAATGCGGCGGAACTGGCCGCGTCCCTGGTCAATTACTGCATCGGTCGCAAGATCCGCCTGCCCTCCATGTCGAACAAGTTCGTGGAGGTCATTGCCGGGTCGCTGAACCTCATCATCTATCTCGACAATGTGGAAAGTGCAGCCACGAAGAAGATGACGCGGCGGGCCTGATCTCACCGGCCCGCTTCCTCTCGGGCCTTACACGATGCTACCATGGTGCCATCGCTTTCCCATCCGGCATCAGGCATGACCCGTTTTCCCGACCGATTCCAGCCCGGCCAGCGGCCTTTCCTGATCGCGGAAATGTCGGGCAACCATAATGGCGATATCGACCGCGCCCGCCGTCTGATCGATGCGGCGCGCGATGCCGGTGCCGATGCCGTCAAGATACAGACCTACACCGCCGACACCATCACCATGGATGTCGACCGTCCGGAATTCCGGCTGGAAGGCGGGTTGTGGGCCGGCAAGACGCTGTATGAGCTGTACCAGGAGGCGCACACCCCCTGGGAATGGCACGCGGCCCTGTTCGACCATGCGCACGACGCCGGCATCGCTCTGTTCAGCAGCCCGTTCGACCCCACCGCCATCGACCTTCTGGAAAGCCTGAATACACCCGCCTACAAGATCGCCAGCTTTGAACTGATCGACCTGCCTTTGATCCGAAAGGCCGCCGCCACGGGCAAGCCGCTGATCATGTCCACGGGCATGGCCTCCCTGGGGGAAATTGCGGAGGCTGTGGCGGCGGCGCGGGAGGCTGGCAACGACAATATCGCCCTTCTGCATTGTGTCTCGGGCTATCCGACGCCGGTGGAGGATTGCGACTTGGCGACCATCCCGCATATGGCGCAGGCCTTTGGCTTGCCCGTCGGCCTGTCGGATCACACGATGGGTGTGGCGGTGCCGGTCGCGGCGGTGGCCCTGGGTGCCGTTATCATCGAAAAGCACTTCACCCTGGCTCGCGCCGATGGCGGCCCGGACTGCGCCTTCTCCCTGGAACCGGCGGAGTTCAAGGCCATGGCGGAGGCCTGCCGCGTGGCCCATGCCGCCCTGGGCGACATCTCCTACGCCCTGAAACCATCCGAAGCGGGCGGGCGGACCTTCCGCCGCTCCCTCTATGTCAGCCGCGATGTGCCGGCGGGGACGGTGTTGACCGACGCGGATGTGCGCTCCATCCGTCCCGGCCTGGGTCTGGCGCCCAAACACCTTCCCGACGTGCTGGGCCGGACCGCCGCCCGCGACCTGACGCGGGGGGAGCCGGTGGATTGGACCATGCTGGGCAAGGCCCCCTGATGGCCCCCCGGATCATCGGCATCATCCAGGCCCGCATGGGCTCCACCCGCCTGCCCGGCAAGGTGATGATGGCGGTGGCCGGCAAAAGCCTGATTGCCCACCAGATCGACCGCCTGCGCCGTTCCCGCCATCTGACGGGCCTGTGCGTCGCCACCAGCGATTTGGCCCAGGATGATGCGCTGGCCGCCCATGTGGAGGCGTTGGGCGTGCCGGTCTTCCGGGGCAGCGAAGGCGACGTGCTGGATCGTTTCTACCGGGCAGCCCTTGCCCAG
The DNA here is from genome assembly GCF_057809555.1 of Niveispirillum sp. FG156. Lineage (NCBI taxonomy): Bacteria > Pseudomonadati > Pseudomonadota > Alphaproteobacteria > Rhodospirillales > Azospirillaceae > Niveispirillum > Niveispirillum sp. FG156. The sequence continues at coordinate 14,461 of NZ_JBMDKE010000032.1, forward strand.
CTGGCCGATATCGCCGTGCGCTTCACCGGCGACTGCCCGCTGATCGACCCGGCCCTGGTCGACGACCTGATCACGCTCTACCGCACTGCCGACCCACCGCCGGCCTATGCCGCCATCGATGTCGCCCGCTACCCGCGCGGGCTGGATGCGGAAATCGTTGGGATGGCGGATCTGCGCGCCGCCTGGGAAGAGGCGACGGAGCCGTTCGAACGGGAACATGTGATGCCCTTCCTCTGGCGCCGGCCCGACCGGTTCCGGCTGAATTGGCTGTCCGATCCCACGCTGGAGGCACCCTGGCGCTGGTGCGTCGATACGGAACAGGATCTGATCCTGGTACGGCACTTGCTGGAAACGCTTTTGCCCGTTAAGCCAGCGTTCGGCTGGCGCGACGCGGATGCGGCGATGCGCGCCCACCCGCAATGGGCGCTGATCAACCGGGATGTGGTCCAGAAGACCCTTCCCCCGACCTGACGTGAGGAGTGTGTCATGACGCGCGCTGAATTCCTGGCCGCCCTGGAAGAGATGCTGGAAACCGATGCCGGCAGCCTGTCGCCCGACACGCCCCTGGACAGCCTGGACAGCTGGGACAGTCTGGCCGTCATCAGCTTCATCGCCCTGGTCGATGAACATTTCGACCATGTCGTGGCCGGTGAGGATCTGGCCAAGGCCAAGACCATTGGTGATCTGCTGGCCCTGACCGGTGCCGACCGCGCCTGACCCCATGTCCGCCCTGCCCCGCCCCGCCATACCCATCAGCCGCATCAGACGGCAGGTGATCGACCTTGCTGGCCGTCCGGCCGCCTGGATCAATGGCGGGCGGCTGGGTATCGGGGAAGGAACGCTGCGGCCCCTGGTGCTGCTGCATGGTCTGGCCGGCGATGCCCTGACCTGGCAGTTCAATCTAGCAGCGCTTGGCACCGACCGCGCGGTGCTGGCCCCCGACCTGCCGGGCCATGGGTCCAGCACGCTGGAGGTCGGGCCCGGCCATGTCGATGATCTGGCAAGCTGGGTCGGCGACCTGATCGATGCCTGGGGTCTGTCCCAGGTCGATCTGGTGGGCCATTCGCTGGGCGCGCGCATCGCCCTGTCGCTGGCCCATCAGCAGCCAGCCAAGATCGGGCGTGCCACCCTGATTGCCTGCGCCGGGCTGGGCAGTGATCTTGACCATCAGTTCCTGGACAGTCTGGCCGATGCATCAGACCTGGAACAGTCGCGGCTGGCCGCGGCCAAGCTGTTTGCGGAACCGGGGCCCCTGGTGGAGCCGACGGCACGCGCCCTGACGCTGCGCCAGTCGGTGCCGGCCAACCGGGCCGCGATCAAGGCGCTGCTGGATGCCAACCGTGCCGATCTTTCCGAACGGCTGGTAACCCGCGATTGGGCGCCAAAGGTGCCGGTGCAGCTGATCTGGGGGGCGCAGGACAGTATCGTTCCACCGCCTTCTCCTCAACTGGTCCCGACCGGTATTCCCTTCCATCTTCTGCCCGGCGCCGGCCACATGCCGCATGTGGAGGCGGCCAGCCGCGTCAACGCCCTGATCGGGAGCTTCCATTGACCGACACAAAGAGCATGCTGGACCTGATCGCCCGCGAAACCGCCCGCATCCTGGCCGAAAAGGGTGAAACGGCGGCTGCCCCCGTGACGGCGGACACCGCGTTCCTTGACGGCCCCCTGCCCTTTGACAGCCTGGACCTTGCCACCCTGATCGTGGCGTTGGAGGGGGTGACGGGCAAGGACCCGTTCCGTCAGGGCTTCCGGCAGTTCAACACGGCTGGCGAACTGGCCGCCCTTTACGCCGTCGCGTGATGGCCATGCCCGGCATCTGGGGATGGATCGGCATCGGCGTCCTGCTCTACCTGCTGCTGCTGGCCCGCAGCGCCTGGAAGCAGGGGGAGTTCAAGCAGTTCCTCTGGGGTATGGTGATCGTCGCGGGCCTGATCGGCTTCGTCGGCGGGGTCATCTGGGCCTGGATCACCATCGCCAGTGGCTGAAATCCTTGGAATGCCATCCCACCCTGCCGCATGATGGCGCCATGCATGACGCCGCCCCCCCATCCTGGGTCAATCCCGCATTCCGCCTGGTCACAGGTGGCCGGACTTGGACATGGCCCGACCTGCGGGCCATGGCGGGAAACCTGCCCGATGGCCCGCTGTCGGCGGACGGCAAGGACCTGCCACGGCTGATCGCCAGCCTGCTGGCGGCATGGAACCGGCAGGTGCCACTTGCCCTGCTGCGGGGTGGCCTGCCGGCACCCGACACTGTTGAAGCAATGGGCCGAACGCTTCTGCTGGAAACCTCGGGCACCACGGGCACGCCAAAGCGTATCGCCCGGTCATTCGACGATGTTCTGCGCGGGATCACGGGCACACGCGGCGGGGATGGCGGCAACTGGCTGCTGACCTACGATGCCTGCGGCTTCGCAGGGTTGCAGGTGCTGCTGACGGCCATGGCCGGGGGCGGGCAACTGCTGGCCGATCCCACGGCGGACGCCGCAGGTCTGGTGCGGCTGGCCGTAACCGGCGGTACCAGCCATATCAGCGCCACACCCAGCTTCTGGCGTGTGCTGCTGCTGTCAGGCGCTGCGCCGCCATTGGCCCGCATCACGCTGGGCGGAGAGGCGGTGGACCAGCCGCTGCTGGACGCGCTGGCCAGACGCTTTCCCGGTGTGCCCATCCGCTGCATCTACGCCTCGACTGAGTTGGGGCGTCTGTTGACCGTGGCCGACGGCCGGGAAGGATTTCCCGCCGCATGGCTATCGCAGCCACCGGATCAAATATCATTCCGTATTCAGAATGATATATTGGAAGCTAGGGTGGGCTCTGTCTGGCATGATACCGGCGATCTGGTTGAGATTGACCGTGACCGGATATTATTCCGTGGCCGGAACGACCTTGTCGTCAATGTCGGCGGCGCCAAGGTAAACCCCACCCTGGCCGAACGACGGCTGTTGGCCCTGCCGGGGGTCACCGATGCTGTGGTCTATGGCGTGCCCAACCCCATCACCGGCGCCATCCTGGCCGCCGACATCATCGCCCCCGGCTGGCACGCGGATGAGGGGTGGCGGATGCTGGCAACGCAGGCTGTTGCCGACCTGCCGCCCCCTGCCCGTCCCCGCCGTCTGCGCCTTGTCGAGGCGCTCCCCCTGTCAGCCGCCGGCAAGAAGCGCCGCATCGCGGAGGAAGCATGACCCGTACCGTGATCGTCACCGGCGGCAGCCGGGGCCTGGGCCTCGCCCTCACCCGCACCCTGCTGGATGCCGGCTACAATGTGGCGACCTGCAGCCGCAGTCTGGGCGATGCCCTGCCGGCCCTGCTGGACGCCCATCCCGACCGTCTGTTCTGGCAACAGGCAGAGATCGGGGAGCCTAGCTCCACCCAGTCCTTCATCGACGCCACGGTGCAGCGTTTCGGGGCCCCCTGGGGCCTGGTCAACAATGCCGGCATCGCACGGGAAGGGATACTTGCGACCCTGCCTCTGGTAGAGGTGGACAGCCTGATCCAGACCAACCTGACGGGGGCCATCCAGGTGGCACGCGCCGTCCTGCGTCACATGCTGTCGCGCCCCGGCGGGGGCCGGATTATCAATATCTCCTCCATCATCGGGCAGCGCGGCTATACCGGCCTTACCGCCTATGCCGCGACCAAGGCGGGGCTGGATGGGCTGACCCGCGCCCTGGCGCGGGAGGTGGGGCGGCGGCAGATCACGGTCAACAGCGTCGCCCCCGGCTATCTGGACACGGAAATGTCCGGCACCCTGTCGGCAGGGCAGCGCGACCAGATCGTGCGGCGCACCCCCATGGGCCGTCTGGGCACAGCCGATGATGTGGCGCCTGCCATTCTGTTCCTGCTGGGCGATGGCGCGCGCTATATTACCGGGCAGACGCTGACCATCGACGGCGGCATCACCTGCTGATCGGAAGGTAAGGCGCATGGCCCAGGCCCGCATCAACGGCATCGCCCTTCGCGGCATCGTCTCCGCCCTGCCGGTCGGGGTGGAGGATGTAACGCATCTGGCAGCCCGGTTCGGCGGCGATCAGGCACAGAGGATTGCCACCGCCACCGGCATCCACCGACGCCACATCGCGGCCACCGGCCAATGCATGTCGGATCTGGCCCTACCGGCGGCACGCGACCTGCTGGGCGGGCTGGGCTGGGGTGACGACTCGGTCAATCTGCTGATCGTCGTCACGCAGACGCCGGACCATCCGCTGCCGGCCACCGCCTGCCTGCTGCAGCACCGTCTGGGCTTGGGCAAGCAATGCGCCGCCTTCGATGTCAGTCTGGGTTGTTCCGGCTATGTCTATGGCCTATGGCTGGCGGCATCGTTGCTGGCCGGGATGGGGCGCGGTCGGGCACTGCTGGTGGCGGGTGACACGACAAGCCGGACCATGGCCCCTGACGACCGCTCCGTCGCGCCCCTGTTCGGGGATGCCGCCACCGTCACGGCCCTGGAATGGGACGCGGATGGCGGCTGCCTGACGGTGGACACGGGCACCGATGGGGCCGGCGCGCCTTATCTGATCCAGCCCGGTGGCGGCGCCCGGCAGCCCGACGGCCCCCTGCTATTCATGGATGGTACCCAGGTTTTCGCCTTCACCCTGCGGGAGGTGCCGAAAACCATCGCGGCCACCCTGGCCCTCGCCGGCACCGACATCAACGGTATCGACCATGTCGTGCTGCATCAGGCGAATGAGATGATGCTGCGGCGACTGGGTGCGAAGATCGGGGCGCGTGAGGATCAATTGGTTCTGGCGCTGGCGGATCGGGGCAATACCAGTTCCGCCACCATCCCCCTGGCCATGACCGACGCGCTGCCCGGTCCCCTGATGTCGTGCAGGCGGACCCTGCTGCTGTGCGGCTTCGGGGTCGGCTGGTCCTGGGGTACCGCCGTCTGGACCACGGGTCCGGCACAGGTCTGCCGGACCCTATTGGTGGATCAGACGGGCACCGTCATTCCGGCTGGTTGATCACCGGGCGACGGCGGACCTTGGTCACGACCACCGGCGCCTTGGCCTGCTTGTCCGCAGCGTCACCAGCACCCGACGCTGTCTCAGCCGGAAATAGCTTCCGGCAGATTTTCAGCGCGCGATAGTAGTTCCCGGACTGCACCAGCGTCTGAACGTCGTCAAACAAGCCCGACTCGGCAGGGTGCGCCAGCCGCGCCTCTTCCAGGATGATGCCGAACTTGATCAGGTTCAGTTCCGCATCCTCGGGGAAGATGTAGATCAGCTGGATAATGAAATAGAGCTTCTTCTCGATCGTGTCGCAGTTCTCTTCCTTCAGGATTTCCCGGCCCCGCAGGAAATTAACCTTGTTGTAGAAGAACAGCGAAACCGGATGATCGCCGACGCCCAGAACGGCCCCGTTCACGATCAGCTTCTCACCCGGACGCAGAACAAGTTTTAAAGGCACGGCAGCATTTCCCGTTCAAGGACGCACGAGCCCGCTCGGCGGCGTCCATACTGCACAAGGAAGTAAGCCAGCCACCCCCCGGCGGTCACGAAAAAACGCACCAGCACACCCGAACATTTTGCCCCAGGGAGGCTGGCATGGGGAGGTGAATACCGACCAGAATCAGGAAAGGCGGGCTTTTGGCCCGCCTTTCCCTTTGCCTTACGGCCCTGTGGCTTAGAACAGCCGCAGGATCGACTGCTGAGCCTGATTGGCCAGCGAGAGGGAGATGGTGCCCAGCTGCTGACGGGTCTGCAACAGCAGCAGGTTCGCGCCTTCCTCGTTCTGGTCGGACTGGACCAGCTTGTTTGCACCTTCAACCAGAACGTTGGAGAACTCGTTGGTGAAGCTCTCGCGGGTCTGGATGACGTTCAGGTTGGTCGACAGGGCCTGAGAGGCGCTGCGCAGCGTGGAGGTTGCGAAGTCCAGGCTGGCAACAGCCTTGTCGATATCGGCACGGTCCAGGAAGTTGTTCTGGGCATAGTCGACACGCAGGCCCTGACCGTCCGTCGTCACATTCCGGCTGACCACCTGGATGTTGGAGGTGTTGTCGGCGTTGAACTGAACAGCCAGATCGTTCTCGGTGTTGGCGTCGGTACGCTGCACCGTCGTCAGGTTGGCGGGCAGAGCGGAGGAAGCAGCGGCCTTGATCGTCGAAGCATCGACGGTCACACGAACCGTACCGCTATCGAAGTTCAGCGAGTTCTCGCCTTCGCTCAGCTTGGCATTGCCACGGGCATTGAGGCCCGAGCGTTCCACGGTCACGCCATTGAGGTTGGTAGCCGACAGGGTGATGTCGACATTCTTCTCAATGCTTGAGACGCCATTTGCCGACGTACCCTTGGCTTCCAGCAGAGCGCGGTCAACCGTGAAGGAAACCGTGGTACCGGAAGAGAAGGTGACCGAGATCGCCTTCTGGGCCGCGTTGGTGGAGCTCGCACCCAGCGTAAAGCTGGCACCGGTACCACCCGTCAGGTCAGAGCTGATCAGAATTTCAGCGGAATTGGCGCTGGCATCCGTGTTGTAAGCGACATTGAAGCGCTTACCGGTATCGTCAGAGTCAGCGCTGGTCAGGGTGCCGCCAGAGGTGATGTTGGTACCGTCGAAATCGGCACCGCCGGAAATGGCACGGGCCAGACCCTCGGCAACCTTGGCGCGGCGCTGATCAGGGTTGTAGGCAGTGCCCGTGGTCGAGTCGGTCAGATCGGAGGCCTTGGCCGTGTAGCTGAACGACTGACCATTGATCGTTGCGGTGAAGGTGTCACCTTCTTCAACCGAGCCGCTGATGGCGATCTTCGAAACCTGCGCAACACCGGTCGTGGCCGTCACACCGGCGGTAACCGTGCTGGCAACAGCAGACTGGGTGTTATCGAAGAACTTGAAGGTACGGGATTCGCCGTTTTCCGTCACAATGGCCGTACGCTCACGACCGCTGTTACCACGAATCTCCACGCTGATGTCGGAGAAGTTGCCGGACGTGGCCGAAATAGTGCCGGAGACCTTCAGAGAAGCCAGACCGCGGGCATCTTCAGCCTTAGCGATATCTTCCAGGTCGGCGCTGATGGCGCCGGTGCCGCTGATCTTCACCGAGTAAGTATCGGCACTGACGACGTTGGTGACACGGCTGTTCGACAGGCCAGAGATGCTGTTCACACCCTTGCGGCTGTCGGAAGTGCTATCCAGCGTCAGACCATTGCCCTTCAGCAGGTTCTTACCCTGATAGCCGCTATCGCCAGCGATCTTGTCGATCTGATCCTTCAGGCGATTGAACTGCTCCGCCAGCGACTTACGCGCGGCGATGGAGGAAGCATCATTGCCGAGATTGGAATAAGCAGTCGTGGTCAGACCACGGGCCTGCGCAACCAAATCCTCAATGGCGGTGATACCCTTATCACCGGCCTGGATGGTGCTGATGGCCTGGCCCATCGCTTCCTTGAGGCTCGACAAATCGCCCGCCCGGGTATTCAAACCCTTCGCAGCGAAGAACGAGTTGGGGCCGTCAAGAGCGGAATTGACCTTATTACCGGTCGCCAGACGCGACTGGATGGACTCGACCTGCTTGTTCGTCTTCTGCAGGAGCAGAAGGTTGTTACGCATACCAGCGGTCAAGCTGACGTCATTAGAAGACATAGTGTCTCTCCTTTGGAGGTATGATCCACCCGAATTTTTCGGGTTAAGTGGATGGAACACCTAATTGGGGGAGGAGTCAAGCCGTTTAACGGCAGACGCCAACACCTATACATATGGACAGATCGCACGCCAGCTCAGCAGACGACACAGATCAGTCACCCAGCCTTTTCTGCTTCTGCCGGAACAGAAGCTACAGATCTCAGATGTGCACGGCCTAACCCCTGACGCCAGCCCGGAACCGCCGGGATCAGGATTTTTGTGGCATTGCTAAGCTCACGCGCGGGGTAGCGTGGATAACGCACCGTGTCACAGAGGCGTCAAATAAATCCAGACGGCAAACCAGAACAATTCAACCAAGAATTAAATAAAATGCCGGAGACCCGACGGGTGCTCCGGCATATCAAGATCAAACGGTCGAAAATGAAAATCAGGCGACGAAATTGACCGTCCCCACCACGTTGCCGCCGCCAGCGATCACCACGGTCGGTGATGCCGCCACAGTCGGCGAGGCGGTGCCCGTGCTGGCACCGGCAAAACCCGCGGGGGGGGAGCCGCTGATTGCGCTGATCCCGCTGCGGGCCAGGGCAAGAAGCTGATTCCCACCGGAACGTTCACCCGTACTGGAAGATGCTTCCGAAACACCTGCCTCCCGGCCACGCAGCTGATACTCGCGAACAACGCGCTTCGAGGGATACTGGGTCTCGACGTCACCGCTACCGCCATCGCGGAACAACAGAACAGCAACCGCTGCATCGCTGTCATATTGCAGGACGGGACTGACATAAGGCAGGCTCGATGAACGGATCGGAGGGGCTTCGGCCAAACGCTCCTCAGCCGCGGCGCTGCTTTGCGTCACCGCAGACACATAAGGCGTTGATACGCTCCTGATCCCCTCAATCTGCATGGCCGTAAGCCTTCTCGTAGACCGGTGAACATTAGCGCAGTTCAACGGAACACGCAAACGGAATCTTTGAATCCGCTAAATATGCAGAATCATTGAGGAGTCACAAACCCCATACCCATTATGCGGATGAAGCCATTTTCATTTGGCCAACAGAGATATGGCAAAAAGATAAGCTTGAAATCCAACAGTTTGACTTAGCCAGATCTTTTGGGTGGTGACAGCGCCAGCGCGTTAACCAATTCGGCGATTGCGGGATGCCAGTCAGCCCACTGCCTCTGCCTGAAAAGACGCAATTCCGGATACCATGGGTTGTCTGCCCGATGGCGCAGCCATCGCCAGCAGCCGTCGAAGCGCGACAGCACCCAGGTCGGCCTGGCCAACGCGGCCGAGAGATGGATGACAGCCGTATCCACACCAATCACCAGATCCAGCTCACTGACCAGTGCAGCGGTATCGGCGAAATCCGTCAGTTCATCTGTCCAGTCATGTAATGGGAAAGGCGCCTGCGCTGCTTCCGCAGCCTTGGGTCCCTTCTGGAGGCTGACAAAGGTGACGCCGGGAAGCGTGCCCAGGAGTGGCAATTGCGACAGGGACAGGCTGCGCCTTTTATCCGTTGCCGCCGCCCGCGGATCGCCCTCCCGCGAATCCCCGGCCCAGACCAGCCCCACCCTCAATCCCGGCAGATCACGCAGCCGTTGACGCCACAGATCACGACGATCCGACGGAGCCGAGAGATATGGCACCTGCGCAGGAATGTCTGTCAGATTGCGGGTACCCAGGCGCAACGGAAGGCCCAGCAAGGGACACCGGCATGATACCGTCTCCGGCACCGGAGCGCCCAGCCGTTCAACCGCGATATCCGATGGCAAGCTTTCACGAAACAGCCTGACCAGGGCCGGCTGCACCTGCAACAGCACGTTAAGGCCCCGCGCCCTCAACAACGGCAGATAACGCACAAACTGCAAACTGTCGCCATGCCCCTGCTCCGCATGGACCAACAGGATGGCGCCTGACGACAAGCCGCTGCCGTCCCAGACGGGGAGGGCACGCAAGACGGGGGCAAGGCTGAAGCCCGGTATGCCCCACCGCCATTCATATTCCCGCCAGCCTTCGACAAAATCCCCGGCCATCAAGCGGGCTAGCGCACGTTGCCAATGCACCACGGGCATTGACGGGGCGAGTTGCAGCGACCGCTGATAGCAGCGCTCCGCCCCCTCATCATCCCCCAGATCACGCAGAAGCGTGCCCAGATTAAGATGGGCGGGCAGATTATCCGGATCAACCACAATGGCGGCATCGAACGCCTGACGGGCGTCTTCCAGAGAGCCGAGGCCATGCAGAGCAACACCCAGCGCCAGGAGGGGGCCCAGCCGGCCAGACGACCCGACCGCAGCCTGGCGCGCTGCGGCGGCAGCCTCCTCGAAACGCCCCAGGATGGAAAGCACATCCGATCGGGCCAGCAGGGCGGCGCCATTATCCGGCTCCCGCGACAGCACGGCATCGAACAGGGCCAGCGCCTCCTGATGCCGTTCCGCCCGCAGCAACGCAATGCCCAGGCGATTGGCGATGACGGTATTGGCCGGCGACAGGCGATGCGCTTCTTTCAGCAGTGACACGGCCTCGGGCCGGTTCAGAAACTCACCATCAGTACAACGGTTGAACAGCACCGCCGCCAGATTGCCCGCAGCGGACGGCAAACCGGGTACCAGCACCAGGGCACGGCGCAACAGCGCCTCCGCCTCCTGCGGGTCTGTACCGGCAAGCAGGGCGCCCTGCTCCGCCAGGGCCTCCGCCTGCTGGGCGGGGTTTCCATCCAGTTGGGTGATGGCCGTGGCAAAGGCCTGCCGTGCCGCCGCCTGGTCACCGGATTGCCGCAGGGCGATACCCAGATTGTGCCACCAATCCCCGCGGCCATCCTTCATCCGCAGGGCCGTGCGCAATGGCTTCACGGCAGCACTTGCCTTGCCCTGGGAAAGGCATGACATGCCCAGCAGGTAATGTATATCCGCTAGTGCGGGCGCCACGACCAGGATATCCCGATAGGCAGCCTCCGCCCCGGCCCAATCGCCCGCCTGATGGCGTGCGATGGCCTGATCGATCGCTGAATTGACATCCATGTCAGGTGCCCGCCTTTGGCGCGGCAGGGGCAGGCTTGGCGGGCGGGGGGGGCTTCGCCACAGGCGCCGGTGTCGTTGGTACCGGTGCTGGGGCGGGCGCTACTGCCGGGGGCGAGGCGGGAGCCGCAACAGGGGCCGGAGCCGCAGGGGCTGCCACCGTGGCTGGAGCCGGGGCCGGTGGCCGGGTCGGAACATACATGTAATTGTCGTTCACCTGGCTCTCATGGCTGGCGCAGGCCGACAGGGCCAGACCCAGCACCAGGATCACCACATTCCGAGCGTCAGATGCCTTCTTCACGCCACGCCACCAGCTTGCCGATTCCCGCCGATACAGTACGCCTAGCGCGAGACCTGATCCAGGAAGCTTTCATCATGCAAAATGATGTAGCCGTTACGGTAGGAAATGGCCCCTGCTGTCTGGAACTGCTTCAACGTCTTGTTCACGCTTTCCCGCGACACGCCCAGCATATTGGCCAGATCTTCCTGGCTGACGAAGGTGGTGATGCGTGTACCGTCATCGGTGGTACGGCCATAGGCCTGGGACAGCATAAGGATGCGCTTGGCCAGCCGGCGCGGCACGTTGAGGAAAACCGTGTCCTCGATGATCGCGCTGGTCCAGCGCACCCGCTCGCATAGAACCGTCATCAGGCGAACGCAGAGGTCCGGACGCTGCAACAGGAACGGCATGAAATCGCGGCGGTCGATCCGCAGAAGTTCCGTCGCCTCCTGCGCCACAACCGTTGCCGTCCGCTCGCCACCATCCAGCATGGCGATTTCCCCGAACAGGGAGCCCGTATCAAGGATGTTCAGCAGCATGACCTTCGCCTCATCCGACTCGGTCTGTACCGCCACCCGTCCACGCAGGATGACATAAAGGCTGTCGCCCGGGTCACCCTTGGCGAAAATACGTTCCTCCGCTGCGGCCCGCCGAACCTTGGCGAACTCCAGCATCGCTTCCATTTCAGTGTCGTCTAATACCGCGAAAAGACTGTTACGGCGCAAAAGCGCGGTATCTAAGGCAGGTGCCACTGACATCCCCCTGTCATCTCCAGGGGACCGGTAACCACGATCCCCCTACAGTGCCAGGATTGATGCTGCGGCAGGAAAATGCAAGTCAGACGGGCATTGCCGATGCCGGACGGGCCACCCGCTCCCACATGGCCGTATGCTCGAAAGCGTAGATCGGACGGACGCTCAGGCTGCCATTGGTCAGCGTATCGCGCACATGGGTCAACAGGGACACGGCGTCCTCGCGCTTCTGATCGGCCCGCCCGATGGTCAGCCAGTCACGGAAAGCGGACAGCTCAAACGGATCGACCTCGCCTGCTTCCTCCGCCTCGCGCAGGACGCGGCCATAATTACGGTCGCGGTAGCAGAGATCCTTGGCAATCTCTTCCAGCCGCCGCCGCCCATCCACCGAGAGGATGCCAGCGGCATGCGCGTCGGACAGGGTGCGGCGGATATTGACCATGGCCTCGGACAGCGAAGGATAGCCAAGCTCCGCCGGCCCATGGGTGACTGCAACCTCGTCATCATCTTCCAGCCGGCCATCGGCGAAGGCCTGGAATACGGCCCCATGGCCTTCCATCCCGAACGTATGCAGTTCCGCTGCCCGCAGGGCCCCCATGCTGGCCGCCCCCAGAACCGGGATACCGCGCGCCATGGCGAATAGGATTTCCTTGTGCCAGACGGCAGGGACATTCCCGAAATAGCCATCAATGATGATGATGGCCACCGGATTGTCCTGGACTGCGCGCAGCACGTCGCCCTGTGCGACAGGCGGTCGGAAATCAGCGTTCAACACCTTGCGCGCGGCGGATACCGGCAGGGTGGGGCCCAGGAAGACGATCACAGGATTGCTCATGCTCTATCCCTCCAGGGGTCAGGCAAGCCCGGCGGCGCGGCGCCCGCGCGTACCCAGGCTATATTGCGACGTCGCATCCACACCTTCGAGGCCCGGCACCACAACCCGGACAACGGGGATGCCGATTTCGGCACGGGTCAGATCGACAACGACGACATCTTCGATACCGACATTGGCAAGGCGCTGCCGCAGCTCACCCAGGTCACCGCGCAGGGATTGACCACGCCATCCCTTGATCTCGTTGAAGTCACGCACCGTGGCGCCCAGACGGATGCGGTTCAGCCACAGCATCTGCTGCTCTTCCGCCAGGAAATGATCATATTCCTCGCGGCGCATGTCATCGCGCGCGCCGGAGATGAAGGTCAGCCGGCTTTGCGCAGCCTCGGTCAGGGCGCGGGACAGCGCGATTTCCGGCACCAGATGCGTACCATAGCCGGCGGCCGGGCGCACCGTGGTCCCCAGGCCGGCATCGGCCTGAACAATGCGGGCCAGGAAGGTGGGCACCCCGACATCGGACGTCAGGTCCCACACCCCGACCGCAACACCGGCATGGGCGAAGCGGGCCAGCAGCGCACGACAAGCAGGATCGGCGATGGTTTCCAGGTCAAGGCGGGTATCTTCCTGCGCCTCTTCGGGCAGCAGATTCCACAAGGTACGGGCATCCCGCTCGATCACTTCGGAAAGGCCGTGAATCACCGCCTCAATCCAGTGATTGCCCGACGCCAGACCGTTCGACGTGGCCTGAAAACAGCCATGCCCCGTCGGCAGCGGCAGGGTGTAGTTGCTGTGAACCATCTCATACGGGATCCACAGGCTGTTGCCATCCCGGAGGTTGGTGCCTTCCGCCCACAGCATCTGATGGTGCGGGGTGTACACACTGTCCATGTTGCAGGGAAGCAGATCGGGGTCCACCACGGGCAGCGAGTAGCGCAGATCCTCATAGGAACCGATACGCAGCGACAGGTGCGAGGCCCGTTCCGCATGCCAGCTTTCAATGCTTTCCATCACCGCCGACGCCTTGGCCGCAGCCAGGGTGACGCCTTTGCCCTGCGAAACGGCCAAACCGCGAGAATTGGGGCGGTTGACCATAACGACGGGAATGCCGATCGTGTCCAGGCCGGTGACATTGGCCACGCGGGTGATGCCGAATAACGGGAACAGCGGTTTGACACGGGCCAGCGTCTCTTCCGCCGAGACTAACCGGCGCCACTGCGGGGCTTCCAGATTGTCCCAGTCGGTCAAGCGAACCTGATCCATTGCCGTTCCCTTTCAGATTCAATGAAGCAAAAGCTAACGCAACGGTTAGCGTACTGGTTGGGGCTGCCCCGGCCAATTTCCGGGGCAGCACCCACCAATCGTCACATCTTTGCCGTGTACAGATCGGCACTGGCGAAATACAGGTCGGCCGAGGCGCCGTTATCCATTGTGCGCTGGGACGGCGTACGTCCACGGGACAGGTTCTGCTCTTCGGTCACAACGACGGCCCCGTTCGGGCCAATGCGATACAGGCGGCCATCAGCACCACGCGTCAGCATATAAGTTCTCCTTGATAAGGGTCAGGGCTGGGTCAGGTGACAACCTGTCGGCACAAGGCGCGCTTCAGGTCTCGATAATGACCGTAATGCGGAGGGGCCGTTTTGCTGTGTGAAGTGGTTCACAGCATCGTATGCAGAAGGAACGCTATGGTGTGCTTACAAAGCGCGGTCGGTCGCTGAATGGCGATGGGCATCCACTTGATCCAGAAAGGCGAGGTCGCCGATGAACGCTCCGCATTCCCGTAACGATATTACGGTCTATGAGCCCCACGATCTGGAGATCGATGGGCAGCTGATCAGCCACAATGTCTGGGTTGACGGACATCGGACCAGCGTTCGGCTGGAAGCTGTGATGTGGCAGGCCCTGCATGAAATCGCTGAACGCGAAGGTTTCAGCATCCATCAGGTGATCACGATCGTGTCCCGCCGGCAGCACCAGAATGCCTCGTTGACCGCGACGATCCGGGCTTTCCTTGTGGCTTACTACCGCGCGGTGTCCAAGGGCGTGTCGACCATGCTGCTGCGTGACCTTTCCGACCTGCCGGCAGACCTGAAATTCTAGTTTCGTCGGGCACCGCCGACATAATCAAACTTGTCAAAAAGGAGCGGCCGCATTTGCGGAACCGCTCCTTTTGCATTGGCTGCCGCAATCGACCTGAGCACGGCCAAAGGCCGATCTGTCAATGCAGGAGCATTGAACGTCCTGCCATCCCCAGACTGTTGGACGGCAAGTGATGGGCCATGGCCTTCAACGTCGCTTCATCGGGCATGGATCGGCGCAGCAGACCATAGCCCCGCTCCTGTACGGTACGGGCCAGTTCCTGCCGCTCCCGCATCGCCTCGTCCATCCGTCCCGAGAGGGCAAGGGCAAGCATGCGGGCATGGCGTGCCCATGCAGCGTGCATGGCCGCCCCCTTGCTTTGTGCCAACCGCAGCCCGCGATCAATATCCGCAAGCCCACCCGCAACGCGCCCCAGATAAGCCAGCGCCAAACCGCGCCGGGCCAGATTGATGGCATCGAACAGGGCTGAACCCGTCGCCCGCGAGATGTTCAGTGCTTCAGAGCTGTAGGCCAGAACATCACCGAACCGGCGCTGACGCATCCGCACTTCAGCCACGTCAAGACGGGCATAAATGCGATCAAACGGATGGGTGCTGGCCTGGGCTTCCTGAAGAGCCTTCTGGATGAAAACTTCTGCTTCGGCATCCCGGCCCAGCAGTGACAGGGAGCTGGCCCGCTTTCCGGCAATCACCATGCCGGTATCAAGGGTCAGATAAAGCCTGCGCTCATGATTGACCCAGGCATCCGGCCGTTCCGCCATATCCAGCAGCGTCAGGGCCTGTTCGGCGGCACTGTCATCCAGATGACAGGCGGCAGCGATGACCAGCAATTCCGGGTGGGCACGGGTGATGCCACCGCTATAGGCGATTACCGTCTCCGTCAGGGCGACAGCCTGATCCAGCCGGCCATAGACCCGCTCATAATTAATCTGCTGGACCATCCCGGCCAGGGCACGGGTCTCGTCACCGGCGGCACGGGCCAGAACAACGGCGCGATCCAGTGCCAACAGGGCGCGGCCACCATCGCCGGCGGGCATGGCCGCCCGCGCCAACGCCAACCGTAGATCGATGCCGTCCAGCATCACCTCGTGCGTATCCTCCAGCTTTTCATTTGCATCCACGGCAATGGACAGAAGCGACACCGCCTCCACGGCCAGCGACCGGCTCAACGCATCTTGTGCGGCGGCACGGCCCGCCTGCACAGCCGTATCCCACAGGCCACCATGCGAGGCATGGCGCGCCTGCGCCGCCAGCCGGCCGGGCAGTTGCTGGAATTCCACGTCCGCCAACAGCCGGGCCAATGCAGCATGCTGCTGCTGCCGGTCCCGCCGCGTGATGCCGCCATAAACCGCCTCATGCAGCAAGGCGTGATGGAAGCTGCATTCCTGCCGGGGCAGCAAGCGGGTTTCGTCAATGAAGCCCAGACGGATCAGTTCCTGCAGGCGATCCTCGACAGCGCCATTCGTCACAAGCGCTGAAAGAACCACAACGTCGAAGGTCGGCCCGACCACAGACGCCGTCCGCAGCAACCGACGCGCCTCTTCATCCAGCATGTCGATACGAGCGGCCAGCAGAGCGTGAACCGTATCAGGCAACGGGATTTTCGGCGATGGGCCCGGCAGCATCGCCCCGACATCGCCAAGCAGCGCACCATTCATCATCAGAACGCGAATGCATTCGACCATGAAAAAGGGATTACCCCTGGCCCGGCGGGAAAGGTCAGCCTTGATCGCTTCCAGCGCCGGCGACGGCCCCATCCACATGTCCAGAAGGCTGTTCACCTCGGACGTGGCAAGCGGGGACAGCGGATACTTCTGCAGAATAGCCTGACTACCGATG
The DNA here is from genome assembly GCF_057809555.1 of Niveispirillum sp. FG156. Taxonomy (NCBI): domain Bacteria; kingdom Pseudomonadati; phylum Pseudomonadota; class Alphaproteobacteria; order Rhodospirillales; family Azospirillaceae; genus Niveispirillum; species Niveispirillum sp. FG156. The sequence continues at coordinate 30,858 of NZ_JBMDKE010000032.1, forward strand.
CTGGCCGCCAAGCCTTCTTCCCGGCTGGACAGAACCAGAACCATCCGTGTTTCGGCAGGGATCTGCTGAAGCAGGGCGGACAGGGTCGCCTGCACCGCCGTGTCAGCCCAATGGGCATCCTCGACCAGCAGGATAAGGGGGTGGCGGGTGGCGGCAGACCGGGCCAAGGCGACAACGGCACCGACTGCCAGTGCCAGAATGGCCGACGCTCCCCCCCGGCTTTCCTCGTTGCTGGGCAGAAGCACGCCAACCAGGGCATCCGCCTCTTCCGGGGAAGCGCCTGCAGCACGCAGCATGGCCGCAATACCACCCGCAGTCCGTGGCAAAGGGCCATCCAGCAGCTCAACAACCAGTTGATGCAGTGGGCTCGGTGCGCCCACAGGCTCCACCGCCGGAACCTGCCATTCAATGACACGCAAGCCACGCGAACGGGCCATGTCGGATAGGGCACGCATCAGGCGCGTTTTGCCCAGGCCCGCAGCGCCCCGCACCAAATGCGCGGAAAATGGCATCGGATGGTCGCCATCCAGGGCGGCCATAGCCAGGCCAAGCTGCTTGCGGATCGATTCACGACCGACAAGCGGCAGGCAATCATCATACTGACGACGACGGGTACGCAGGCCCAGAAACTCATGGCTCTGCGTCGGCTCATCACCGCCCAGCGCCAGCAGCATCGAAGGGCGCGTTTCAACCCAGTCGGAGATCAGCCGTGCTGTGCAATCCGCCAGCCTGGCACCATTGGGGGGTGCCGACTGCTGCATCTTTGCCGCGATGTGGATGGCGGGACCCGTCGCAGGGTTGGCCGACTGCCGACCGACCGCCATATGGTCCCACAATACCTCGCCCGAGCAGATGCCGATACGAACAGCCCGGCCGCCGCGCGCAACCTCCCGGAGAATGGCATCAGCAGCATAGCAAGCCCGGATCGCGTGATTTTCCTGGGAAACCGGGGCGCCGAAAACAGCGTAGATGCCATCGCCAAGGGTCTGGCAAACCGTGCCCCCGAAGGCCAGTACATGGCGGCGCATGATATCGATCATGCCCGACAACTGGTCATAGGCATCTTCCGGGTCCTGCGGGATCACCAGCTTGGATGATTCAACAATATCGCAGAAGAAGGCCGTGACCATGCGGCGGTCTGCCCGCACCAGCGCCGGGCGTGCAGAGCCAAACGATGCAATCATGCCATCGTGTGTGTCTATAACGCTCTCGACACCCGCCACCGACATTCTGTCTGCCCGCCAACCGATGGTAACGGAATTTAAATCAGATACCGACGCCGCAAGCCCACCAAGTCTTATCGGATCGGCAATGGCGCATACGATAGCATCCCATTTCACCGCTGAAAACTGCTCACAGATAAAATGTCAGCCATGCAGGGGCAAATTTTGCTTAAGAAATCGTATAATTTCTCCAAGCCCGCCATCAACGCCCGATGAATGTAAGAATAGGCGCATGGACGAGAACCATGGACGGGTAGCCGCACCAAGGGTTGACCAGTCGCGACCACCAACAATTCGCCAGACGGGTGTGCCCACCGCTCCAGCCAGTTCGCCTACGGCGGTCGGCGCCGTTATCACCAGATCCAGATTGGCGATAAGGGCTGCAAGCCCCTCAAGATCATTGGTAAGGTCAAGACCGGGCATGGTGTGCAGCACCCGCCCCTCCCTCCTCAGGGCTTCAATCTCCTCATCCCGCGCCGAATATTGCAGGTTGACTACCTGAATATCCGGCATGGCAAGCAGCGGCGCCCAGGCGCTTACATCCGCATAGTTGTGACGACGACGCGTGGTTATCAGTCGGGAGCGCCAGCAGATGCCAACCCGCAGTCCTCGGGGCAACTCCGCCAACCACTGACGGGACATTTCCGATCGCTTCCGGTCGACCACCAGATAAGGCGCACCCGTAAAGCCAGACAGGGACGGGGCGAGCAGGCCAGGCAGATCACCGGCCGGGACATGCAGATCGGCGTCCGGGCGTTCGGGCGCATCCGACCCGTCGGGCGGCAACCGCTGCGCCCGAATGGATACCGATGGGAAACTGCGGGTGAAAAGCCCGACAAGACGAGGATCACACTCGATCACCGTCTGCCCGGCCCGGCTGATCGCTTCCGGATAGAGGCTTGCGAACATCAACTCATCGCCCAACCCCTGTTCCCGCCAGATCAGCAGCCGTTTGTTGGATGCCATTTCGCCGCTCCACAGGGGGACGGCGAAATGCCGGTCGGGCAATGCCTCTCCGGCCGCGAAACGCCAAGCATAGTCCGACCAACCCTCGCAAAGCGCGCCGTCATCCAGGCGGAGAAGCGCACGGGCGACACGGACACGGGGCAGATCGGGGTCAAGCTCCAGCGCCCTGTCGATGGCCGCGCACCCCCGTGCGCGGTCCCCTTGCGCCAGACGGCAGAGACCCAAATTGCCCCACACCTCGCCGGAACCGGGCGCAATGGTTAGGGCCCGTGACAGGACGGTCTCTGCCTCTGCCAACTGACCGGTCAGTTCCAGGGCAGCACCCAGGTTGGTCAGCCCCTGCACATTATCCTGTTCCAGACACAGACCCAGACGATAGGCATCAATGGCCGCATCCATCTGATCCAGTTCCTGCAGCGCCACGCCCAGGAAGATAAAGGCCTCCGCACTTTCCGGTGCCGCGTCCACCGCTGCCCGGTGAAAAGCCAGCGCTTCGCCCAGCTTGCCACGTTCGACCAGGACATTGCCCAGATTCGACAAGGTTTCCGCATGACCAGGCCGCGCAGCCAACGCCTGACGATAAGCCCGTTCAGCACCCGCCAGTTCCCCCCGCAAGGCCAGGACGGCACCGAGATTGTTCCAGGCCTGCGCATGTGAGGGGTTAGCGGCCAGCAGCTGCCGGTAGGAAACCACTGCGGCTTCCAGTTCGCCGATGGCCCGCTGGCTGTTGGCCAGATTGAACATGGCTCCCTCATGCCCTGGGCGTCCGTCCAGGGACCGGCGGTAGGCGTCAATGGCTTGCCGGTGAGCCCCCATGGCCGCATAGGCATTCCCCAGATTGAACAGGTAGGGGGAATGATCCGGACGCTGCTGGAGCGCCTTGCGATGGGCTTCCACTGCGGGTGCTGGATGACCGGCAGCCCGCAGGGCACTGCCCAGATTGTCCTGGATATCTGCGGCTTGCGGCTGGCGCTTGGCCGCGTCCTTCAACAGGCGCACGGCTTCTGCAGGGTCGCCCATCTGCAATAAGGCAACACCCAGCAGGTTCAACAGCTGCGCATTGCGTGGATCTCTTGTCAGCAAGGCTCGATAGGCACGCGCCGCACCCGCCACGTCACCACCCTGATGCATACGCACTGCCTGTTCGGCTGTAACCGGCACGCCCGTCATCTGTCCCCCATCGCCCTACTATACCGATGCACAGCCCGCCGGCTTTCGCGCGGTCGCTCACTGTAGGCCATTATCCTTGTCGGGCGTACCCCGATGTGGAATAATGCCTCTATGGATTTACCGTTCAAAGGGCACGGCGAACGTTATGAAGCCTGCGACGGGGTACAGCAATCGTCCCACTTCCGATGATCCTCGCGATGTCGAGGCCTGGGGCCTGACGGAAGCGGCACGCCGCCTGATCCATGCCCGGCAAGCGCCGGAGAATCCGGATCTGTTGCGGCAGGCGCTTTCCCTCAATCAGCGGCTATGGACGATATTTCAGACGTCCATGGTCGATCCGGAATGTCCGCTGCCGAAGGATATCCGCGACAATGTGCTGGCTCTGTCCATCATTGTCGACCGACAGACCTTTGACCGGCTCATTGACCTGGATGTCAACAAGCTGGACCGGCTTATTGACATCAATCGGGCTGTGGCTACCGGCCTTTCTCAGCGGCCAACGGCGTCGGCAGCGTCACCGGTTGTACCATCCGCATCGGCACCGCCGCAGACGGCACCGATGCCAAAGCCTCAGGCGCCCCCTCCCGGCGCCCCTGGCAAGCTCAGCATTTCGATCTAGCGCCTGCATCAGGGTTCGGTTTCTTTGGGAATCGCCAAAGAAACCGAACGGAACAGATTGCATTTTATCTAATCGCCCTATAGATTGGTGCGATAGAGGGGGCTTTTTACGACCGCCTGCATGTTAGGTGGTCATAAGGTGAAGGGAGACTTGCCATGGTCTCGTCCGTCAGCGGGTCGAGTTCGGTTCTGACCACCAGCAGTTCGCCTCTGGTGACCACTAACCCTACGCCCGGCCTTACCGGCACTGCCGCCGCCTCCGCCGTAATCGCTGACACCACCAAGAAGCTCTCAAACATTGAGCAGCAGCTGGCAGAGTTCGCAGCTTCGACCGCCAAGGCCAACAAGAAGGCCGAGGCACAATCCAAGATTCAGGTTCAGACCTTCGAGAAACAGGTGCGCAAGTCGCCCTACTCCACCAACGGTGCCGCCACCGATATCGGCACCCTGGTCAAGGACAGCACCCGACTGAACGTCTATTCAAATATCAAGAAGGACGACAAGGGCGACGTCTTCAAGGTCCGTGTGCAGAACGCAGGTGAGGCCCAGATCGGTGTTCTGGGTGATCCCGGCCTGCGCGTGCAAGTCATGTCCCGCTATGGCGCCGTTGTGGCTGACAGCAAAGAGGGACTGGGATCGACCACCGAGAATTACAAGGCCCTGCAGAAGGGTGAGTATAAGATGCCTGCCGGTGACTATTACATCAAAGTCACCAATGACGGGAACGGCCCCGTGAAGGACAGCAAGGGCAATGTCCTGACGTCCAAGAATTATGCGATCCAGATGTCCATGGGTGTCTACCGCAAGGATTATGACACGGTGGCGCAGCAGCCCAAGGCTGGCGACGGCGTGCCGCAACAGTCCGTGGGACAGCTGGAATTGCAGAACATGCTGACCGCCGCGCAGAATTTTGATACCGGCCTGTCCGGCACGGCCAAGCTGAACAACGCGCTGTTCGGCTGATCCCCGTTCCCTACGCTGAAATTGCGACATTGAAGGCGGGTTGCGTCACGGACGCAGCCCGTTGGTAGCTGCTTGCCGCCTGCCGGGCATTGGCCTGCTGAAAGCCCCCTCCCTGAGCATTGCCATCCTGATCATCGCCTGACCGCGATTGCCGCAGCTCCGTCTGTGCCTGGGCCTTTGTGGCGTCGGCCTGCGAAGCCACAGCCCGGTCCTGAGGGGAAGGGCTCTGGGGTGCCAGCGCCGCCCGTTTCACCACCTCCATTTTGGTGATGGTGGCTTCGGGGTTCCCCCTTACAGGAGCGACATCGATCGGCACCTCACCTGCAGTCGCATAGCGGCGGCCATCGGGTCCGGTCGTATATTCAAGCTGAATACCGCCCGCATAGGGGCCTCCCGCCGTCTTGTGCGCCTGCTCATGGGTCCGCACCTCGGCATCGGTCTTTTTCAGCTCCCGCAGTTGTGACTGCTGGTCGCTGGTCAGGTTCTTTTCAGCCGCCGGCGCACCCGGCGGGGATGTATCCGCCGCCTGGCCTGTGCCAGCCGTACCCTGCCCCCGCCGTCCCTGGCCGGTGATGGGTGTGAACAGCACAGAAGAGATGCCGGAGATGGACATGGCACAGGCGGCAGAAGATGAAGGTCGCCGGAATTGTACTGCCGCGACCGGCTTGGCCAAACCCCAAAAATGCGAAATCCCGGCCCCACGAGAGGAGGCCGGGATCGACACGCCATGCAGCTAGGGATAAGGGGCCGCTGCCGCCCGTCAGCTTACCGCTTCAGGTTGATCGTCTCCGTCAGCATTTCGTCGGTGGTCGTGATCACGCGGGTATTGGCCGTGTAGGACCGCTGCGCCACGATCAGCTTGGTGAATTCCTGCGCGATATCGACGTTCGATCCTTCGATGGAGCTTGCGGCGATCACACCGGCACCGTTGACGCCGGTCGAGGTGAAGCGGGCGCGACCGCTATCCGCCGTCTCGGTGAAGGTGCCGCCCGTTTCACGGCCCAGCGCGTTCGCATTGTTGAACAGCACCAGTGGCACCTGTGCGATCACGCGGCGACGACCATTGTCATAGTTAGCAACAACGTCACCGTTTTCGCGGATTTCCACGTCCCGGAAGGTACCCTGCGGGCTGCCATCCTGAAGCAGGGAGGTCACGTTGATGGCGTTGCCCTCATACTCTGTGAGGCCAGTGGCTTCACCGAAGGTCCCGAGATCCAGCGTGATGCGCTGCGGGCCGTTGCCATAATCGACGGTGAAGCTGACCTGGGCAGGCTGGCCGCCTTCAGTCACGGCGCTCACCGTGGCATTGCCGGTACCGACATTGGCGGAAGACAGGCTGGACAGCGTACCGGCCTTGGCGGCTTCACCATTCGGCAGCGTACCACCGAAGTTCAGCGTGATGTGCGGCGGCGTGGTGCCGATGTTGGAGCTGGGCTCACCCAGGAAGGGAATGCCATCCTGGTTGCTGGTCATGGTGATGACGCCGCCGACCGAGGTGGCCTGCACCGGAATGCCGCTTTCCTGGTTGACCTTCAGGGCCAGATTGGCGGCGATCTCATCCAACGACACTTCGTTGCCGGTCGTCGTGTAGGTGATGGTGCGGTTGAAGTTCGGGGCCACTTCCTGGGTGCCGTTCAGCTGGATGCTGGCATCCTTGGCCGTCAGCAGGATGCCGGTGCTGACACCGTCATTCTTGATGGTGGACGCGGTGAAGGGGGCGCCGAAATCATTGCCCACCTTGGTGACAAGCGCATCCAGCACGCTGGCAGGTGTCGGGAAATCACCGATATTCTGCTCGGTGATCTGCACCGCATAGGTAGTGCCATTCATGGTGACGGCATAGCGGTTGCCGACTGCCGGCGTCGCGGTCGTCGTGGAGAAATCGAAGAACTGCGACGACGGATCGGTTGCCAGATCGTCGGTACCCGTAAGACGGAAGGCCGTGTTGACGGCATTGCCGGTCAGAACCAGCTTGTTGCCGCTGACCGTCGGCGTCACGTCGGCAGAGGTGATCTGCGGCAGGAACAGGTTGGTCAGAGCTTCCGACGTCGTCGGCGGTTGCGTCGGCAGACCGTCCAGGTCCGCCTGGGTCAGGGGGCCGTAATTATAGGCGCTACCGTTGATGGTCACGCTATAGACGTCGCCGACCTTCGGCGCCGTGCTGGGATAGGAGACTTCCGTCACCTGCGCGGCAGAGGTCGAGGGCTGGGTCGTCGTCGTGCCCTTCAGCGAAATGGGATCGACCTGATTGGTCGACGGGCTGCGCAGGGTCACCGAATAGGTGGCGCCGACATCACCCGGCACGCCGGTGATGGAGATGCGCTGCGTCTGGCGCGACCCGGTGATATTGCCCTGGACCGAGCTGACGAAGGTGGTGTTGTCGGCTGGCGGGGCGTTGCTGACATTGGCCTGCATGATGCGGTCGCGACCGCTGACAGTAAAGGCCGTGTTGACATTGTCGGCAGTCATGACAAGGCGGGTGCCAGACACGGATGCCGTCACGCCCAGGGCCTGGGCGTTGATATCGTTGGCAAAGCTGGCCAGTTCGGTCGCCATGTCGTTGCCGGAGACGGGCGAGTAGGTGATGGTGGTCCCGTTGATGGTCACCGACATATCGTTCTCGTCGGCGGTAATATCACGATTCGGGTAGCTCAACTCCGTGACCTGGGCGGCCGACGACGACGCCGCCGTCGTGGTCGTGCCGGACTGCTCACCGACATTGAAGCTGTCGCCCACGGTCGTGCCGCGCAAGGTGAGGGTATTGCCCGTCACCGAGGCGATTACCTTCTCCGTAGAGGAGTTGGCATTCACCTGTGCGGCCAGCGCCGTGACGACACCGTTCAGGTCCTTCAACTGGCCAATATTGGCGGCTGTCACCTTCACTTTGTAGGTCTGGGTGCTGTTATTATCGACGTTCAGGCTGAATTCGTCACCGATATCGACCGAGCTGCCCGCAAACGTGATCACGGACTGCTGCTGCTGCGTACTGGTCGCTGCGGTCGTAACGGGGGCGTTGGCCGTGTTGACGGTCGGCGTGGCATTATTGACGTTCGTCGTCAGGGTGAAATCGTCACCCGCCGTGGTCGCGGAGATACGCAGACGGCCATTGGAAACGTTGGCGGTCACACCGACCGGCGGCACGGCACCGTTGATCTTGTCTGCCAGGGACTGGGCGACACCGGTCAGATTGGACAACTGCGAGGAGTTGGTGGTGCTCACCGTCTCAGTGAACTCAACACCGTTGATCGAAACACGGTACGTGTCGCCGATCTTGAAGGCGCCGTCACCGTTGGGTGATGTGAACTGCACTTCCTCGATCTGCTTGCGTGGCGAGACGCCCTGCGTCAGCGAGGTGGACTGCGCCGAAACCGGGAAACCATCCAGGTTGCCGGACAAAGGCAGGTTGCCGACAGCGCCCGGCGTATCGACGGACAGGCGCCAGGCGCCGTCCACCTGACCCGGACGCCAGCCCAGGGTGATGTCGCGCGGCTTACCCGTGCTGTCGAAGATCTGGATCGTGGTCGGCTGGATCGGCTGGCCCGGCGTCGGATCGGTCGGCAGATTCGCACGCAGTTCGATCGACTTGGTCGGAACCGGGCTGTCAATGTCGGCCGTGACCTGGATGGGCGTGGCGGAGGTCGAGAAAGAATTCGTCGCCTCACTGTAGATATAGCCGTTCAGCGCGAAGCCGGAACGGTTGACCAGGATGCGCTCGTCGTTCAGTTCAAAGGAACCGTCACGGGTATAGTAGCGTTCGCCGGTCGGCACCGAGGTGCCGTTGACTTCCGTCAGGCGGCTGACATTGAAGAAGCCCTGGCCACGGATGGCGAGGTTCGTCGTGCGGTCGACCGTTTCGATATTGCCGGCCACGCTGTTGGCATAGCTGGGGCGTGCCACCACGCCACCGGGATTGTGCACACGAGCATTGGATTGCAGCACCAGGTTCGTGAAAGCGGTATCGACGCGCTTGTAACCCGTGGTGCGGGCGTTGGCGATATTGTCCGAGATGTGACCAAGGGCGGCGGCCTGGGCCTGAAGGCCAGAAATGCCGGTGGTCAAGGATCCGAAGATGCTCATGGAAGGGCTCCCGTTGGAGTGATGGCGTGTCGTGGCCTATTGAGCAAGTTCGGTGCCAACTCCCGAAAAATTTCTAATACACTGATTTAATTGGATTTATGAAATCCACCTGATCGGCATTCCCTGCCCTTTTCCGGAGTAGAAGATGCTACTGGGCGGATTTTGCCGGGGTAGCGGTGTCTTTTGCCGGGGGCCGTGCGGACAGAGAAGGGGCCGATCCATCGGCGGATGGACCGGCCCCTTGGGCACTCTCAACCATGAAGTGACGTGACAGCAGTGCCGTCGCAGCCGATCAGTTCGGACGCGGCGGGACAGCGAACATGCCCGTGCGCACGTCATTGGCCATTCCTTCCAGGAATTCAGCCGTCGTGCCCACGCCATGTTTGGCCAGAAGGCCATAGACGGCAGCCGTCACGGACATGGTGCCGATCATGTCATAGGGCACGCCTTCCCGGGTGGCATTCATCCAGAAGGCATTGAACTGATCGAACAGGCGGGTACGGATCGCCTCGTCACCGCTGGGGGCGCTGGCCGGTGCGGGGGCGGCGGTGAAGCCATTGGGGGATGCGAAGGCGTTCATTTCTCGGTTCTCCTTCTGATGGATCTGTTTCAGGCAAGAAAGTTGATAAGGGACAGGGATTGCATGCGACCGGTGATGGTGTAACTGGCCTGTTGGGTGGACATTGCGGACTGCAGGCGGACGGCCACATCGTTCTGGTCGACGCCTTCGATATTGGCCAATTCGCCCTGGGCCTTGGCGATGGCGTCCTGGTGACGGCTCTGCGTGTTGTCCATGGTGGCCGCCGCATTGACGACGCGGGAATGGACACCGCGCAGCTGGTTCTGCGCATCGGTCAGCAGATTGCGGCCTTCCTCCATCAGCTTGGTATAGTCGCCGGGCCGGTTGATGGCGGCGGTCAGGCGGCGCAGGCCGCTGACAAGCTTCTGGATGGCGGGATCGTTGCTGCTGACACCGTAATTGACGCTGAGCCCGTCATCGACCTGCAGCTTCGCGATGTCGTAGGCCGCCGAAACCTGGCGCGACTTCGCAAAGTCGGTGTCGTAGAAGGGCAATCCAGGCGGGTTGACAATGCCTTCAAATGTATCCTGCTCCGCCAAGGGCGGCAGGTCGTTGGTGATCAACCGCGTCTGGTTGCCGGAATTGTTGATGTCAGCTGTCGTCTGGAACTGGCTGTTCACATCCTTGGCGGTAAAGATCAGCTTGGTGTCGTCTGTGGGATCAATGCTGGCCACCACCGAGGTGGCGGGATCGGCATTGATCTGTACCGCCATCCGCTGCGCCACCCAGTTCGACATGGAGGAGGGGGCGGTATAGGATGGCACCTGTCCCGGCGCATCGGTCGGCAGCGGTGCGTTGCCCCGCAGGATGTCGGTGTCAGTGGGGCTGATGGCATAGGAATATTTCGTCGGCCCGGCGATGATCACCTGCGGCGGCGCATTTTCGTTCTGCACGATGGTGCGGGAACCGATGGAGATGTTGAACACATCGCCGACATCGGCTTCCGCCCCGTGGAACTTCACATTGTCGATCTGCCGCTGTGTCTCGCTGGCTTCCTGCACCGTGTAGGGCGCCTGGGAAGCGTCGATGGCGTCGGGCGCGGTAAGCACCACATTCGCATGCGTGCCATTGTCGTAGACATGGCTGGTCAGCGTGAACTTTTCCTTCACGTCATTGGCCGTGGCGGTGACGATCCCGTTTGAGACCGACAGGGTCACATTGAAAGGGGGGTCGCTGAACTGACGGATCTGGTCGACCATGCCGGTGCCAGTATCGTTGGAAAACACCTCGTCCAGCGACTTCTCGTTCCCCGTCGTGACATAGGTGAAACGCTTGCCATTCAGGATCATCTCGTAGGTTTCGCCAGCGTCTCCACGCTCGCCCACCAGCGTGGTGCGGGTGATCTGCTTGGCCGCAACGATATCGTCCACCGGCTTGGTATTGTAGCGGGAGCCCGAGAACAGGTAGCGGTCGCCGACCCGTTCGTTCAGAAGGGATTCCAGTTCCACGGTCATGCCGCGGATCACTTCACGCGTCGAGGCCATGTCGGGCCAAGAGACATCGAAGGACGAAATGCCCGACCCTTCAAGGCTCTCGATATTCAGCTTGATGACGGCGCCGTCGCCCGGTCCACCGGAAATGGTGAAGCGGTCAGCGTCCACCTGCGGCGGCACCTGTTTCATGTTGACGGTATTGACGGCGCGACCGCCCAGCCCGTCGGTGACGGTGATATCGAAGCTGCCCTTCGGCCCGGTCTGGCTGGGCACGGCGGAGATGGTGTAGGTGGCCTCGGCCTTGAACTTGCTGTTGATATCGTCCACCGACACCTTCATGGCGCCTGCGGACTGGTTGGTGACGCTGCTGATGCGCGTGGCACCGGGCCCCTGCGGCAGGCGTGTGGTGCTGGACAATTCCGACGCCATGTCGGCCATACGGTCCATCAGCGTGTCGTAGGACTTCACGCGGGTCATCGTCTGGTCGATGGTCTGGGAATAGGCCTGGCGGCGTACCAGTTCCGATTTCAGGTCCAAAAGGCGCTGTGACTGCGTGCCGAAGAAGGCCACATCCTGCGACTTCTTGCCCGTGTTGAGCTGGGTCGAGAGATCGTCGATCGCCGACTGCCCGCCCGTGAGCGTGCGGATGGTGTTGATATAGCTGCCATAGCTGCTGATGCGGGTCATCTGACGATCCCCTCGATGGCATCCAACATATTGTTGACCGTCTGCATCACGCGGGCGGCGGCGGAATAGTTGCGCTGGAGCACCTGCAACATGGCGATCTCTTCATCCATGTTGACGCCGGTATTGTTCTTGTACCGGCCTTCCAACTGCGCCTTGAAATCGGTGGCGATGGTGGCCTGCTCGCTGGCAACCTTCTGGTTGCTGCTCCACTGCGCGATGACGGTGGAGACCATGGAGCCGTAGGACAGGCCGGTAGCCCGCAGCCCGTCGGCACTGATGGTGCGGCCAGCGGCGTTCATCGCGTCAGCCACACCCGCTGCGGCACTGGCCTTCACGGTATAGTCGCCCGAGAGAAGGCCGGGATTGATCTCGATATTGCCGGCGCCGGTCCCGATAAAGAACCGGTTCGGCAACTCGCCATCGCCAACAGGATTGGCGCTGTTATAGGCGTCGGCGAAGCTGGTCGGCTCGCCCGGCTTGGTCGATCCCAAGAAGGCTTCGGCAATGGCCTGGGTCTGCGAGCGCAGCTTGCGCAGGATTTCGGCGCCGGGAAGGTTGGATGCGGGCTGCGGCGGGTCCTGCACCGACCCGTCGGTACGCAGCTCCAGCAGGGCGCCCAGCTTGCCGTCACGCACCATACCCGTCAGGTCACGGTCGGATGCCGAGGAACGCAGCTGGCCATTGTCATAGGTGAACTTCACCGGCGCCGCGTCCAGCAGGGACACGCCCGATGTCGTGAAGATCGACAGCTTGCCGTCCGCCCGTTCCACGGTACGGATGCTCATCATCCCGGCCACGTCGCGCACCAGGGCGTCGCGGCGATCCTCCATCTCCATGGTCGGATCACCGGCGCCGCGCGTCACCAGGATGTTGGTGTTGAGCTGATCGATGGAGGACAAGGCTGAATTCAGCTTATCAACCGACTGGTTGATGTCGGTATCCAGCTGCTTCTCGATGCTGTTGATACCGTCATTCAGGCGGCGCAGCTCGCGCGCCAAGTCTTCACCATGGACGACGATCTGGCCCTGGGCCACGGTGCTTTCCGGGGTGGCGGCCAGTTCTTTCCAGGCTGTTTCGAACTTGTCCAGCGCGTCGGTTACGGGCGGCTTGCCCGCCGTCGTGCCCAACAGGTCGGTCGCCTTGCGCATGTAATCAGCCGTGGTCGTCGCACCGGATTCCTCCGAAATGGTCTGTTCCAGCTGTACACGTAGCGCCACATCGACCTGGCGCTTGTATTGGGCGATGCCGGTGCCGCCCTGATTGTCGGAGGTCTGCTCCAGCGTATGCCTGGAACGGTTGGGATCATCCGCCTTGGCCACATTCTCAGCAACCAGCCCCAGCTGCCCTTGGATCAGGCGCAGGCCGTTGCTTGAGTTGTTGAGGACGCCAAACAGGCTGGTCATCGGACGGGTCCCTTGTACCGGCGAAATGCCAGGACCGATCCCCATGACCGGCCCGCCCAATCAACTGCAATAGGCGGGCCAACAATCAGGTTTCAAGGATTTACAAGGGTTTGTGGGCATTCCAGGGCGGTCGATATGACCCCTGGGCAGAATCTGCCGGATGGAAAAATCCGGAAACGGCAAGGATGGCCGGGTACTAAAACAAAAAGCCCCCACCGATGGGCGGGGGCTTCATCATCGGCTGGACAGTCAGGATCAGGCGGAATGAACCGCCGCCGACAGCAGTGACAGGCGGCTGCGCACGATCTGTTCGGCCAGCAGCCAATGCTCGACATCACGGCCCGGCGGCTGCCCTTCCGACAGCCACAGCAGATAGGCTTCTTCGGCGACCTGATCGGTGGTCGGCTCCACCGCGATGGCCACGGCGGCCACGGGGGCCGGATCGGCCTTCTTGGCACGCGGCTTGGCCGGAGCCTTGGCCTTCTTCACCGGCGGCGGGGCCGGAACGGTTTCGGTATCGGGAACGGACAGGGCTTCGGACTTGGCGGATTTGCGCGGCATGGGGCTATCTCTCCATCGCAGGGAACCAAGCAGATTGGGCGCAGGAAGATGGTGCACCGCAACCGTAGAAATTTCCACTCCCTTCCTTTGGATTGCCTCGAAATTTCCGCAAGCCCACCCTTCGCATTATGGCACCGCACCCAAAGCGTGCAGCACCGGCAGACGGCGCCGGGCAAAGGATTCCCACCGCTCGGCCAGCTCGACCTTGTGCCGCTCCGCATTCGTGATCGGCTTGCCATCACGCAGCACCCGCTGACCCAGCGCTTCCAGCGTCGTGAAGGCATGCATCACCGGCTCCTTGCCCTGCTTCAACGCCGCCAGGAACAGCTTGCCCAACCTGTCGACCGCTACGCCGCCACCCGTCACGGGGCTGGCCAAGGCCGGCATGCGGTCTACCGATGCGGCATCCGTCAGCAAGAGTGTGTTCAGCCGCGCGCAAGCGTCCCGGCGCTGATCATCGCCATCAGGCGGCAGGGCCGGTGCGATCAGGTCCAGCGCCTTCAGGGCCGCCAACGCCACCGGCCCCTCCCCCCCAACCTGCGCCAACAGGGCGGCCTCATCCATCGGCCCCGCCTGCAACGCCGTCAGTATGGCGTGCGCCGCGTCAAACGGCACCTCCAAGGGCCGCGTGGCCGGCGTCGCCCGGCGGGGCAGGTCACGCGGATGGCCCAACGCGGCCCAAAGACGTGGCGTCGCCGCCTTAACGGCCCCGCCATCCCGGATGAAAAGGTCGCGGCGGAAGGGCCGGTTGCTGACATAGTCGCGCAGCAACTCCCTGAAGTCAGGATCATCGACAGCGGTCATCCCCCCAACGGTAAGGATGGCATTATCCAACTCCCCCTCCTCCCACCGGTCTGCCGCCCGCACCTGCGCGGCCAGCCGCAGACCGGCAGGGGCCAGGGTCAGGGCCAGATCCGTGAAATAGGTCGGGTGCCAGCTCTCATTGAAATATTCATGCGCCAGATAATCGACAGGACGTTCCAGAAGGGCATCCAGGCGGGTTGTCACCGTCGGGTTCACCCGGAAATACCCGGCCTCCTGTGCCCGCAACCGCTCCGCCAGGGCCAGGGAACCGTTGATGCGCTCAGCCAAACTCCCCTGCCCCCGCCGCGCCGATGCCAGCATCAATTCCCGCAGCGGCAGATATTGCGCCCAGCCCGGCAGGACATTATAGCCGAGATAGACGATCCCGCCGGGCTTCAGATGCCGGTCCAGAAAGGCCACGATCTCCGCCCGCTGCTGCGGCCCCACCCAGGACCAGACGCCATGCAGGGCCACGACATCAAAGGCGGGAAGATCGCTGTCGGCATAATCGGCAAAGCCCAGCGGGCTGACCGTCAGGTTCGACAGGCCCGCTCCATCGGCCAGCCATCGCGCATGGGCCACATGGTCCGGGTTGATATCATTACCCCAGAACCGCGCCTGCGGGTTGGCGGCGGCCAGCAGGGCCAGGCTGAACCCCTGACCAAAGCCCAGCTCACAATAATCAAATGCCTGGCCTGACTGAATGGGCGACCGCTGCCCCAGGGCATCGGCCATGGGCCAGGGCTGCAGCTCCGCATGGAAGCTGTAGGTATAGCCGATTTCCGTGACATACCCGTCCGTCCAGCCCCTCATGATCCCCTTCCCAGCCCAATTATAGCCTGTTTTCATGGCATGAAGCCGTGAACTCGGCTATGGAAAGCCCCGGCCCATCGACAGGAAACAGGCATGCGCTACGGAAAGCTGGAAGTCATCTGCGGGCCCATGTTCTCGGGCAAGTCCACGGAGATCCTGAAGCGCGCCATCTGGTACACGCACGGCACCGGTTCCCACATCATGCTGCTGAAGCCGGCTTTTGATGTGCGTTATGCAGAGAACCGAGTGGTCAATCATGACGGCATCGGCTTCGACGCCATGCCCATCACCCGCATGCCGGCCATCGCCGACAGCATCAAGGCCGTCTTCATCGACGAGGTGCAGTTCTGCGTGGACCCGCATTATCACGGCGACGTGGTGGAGGATGTGCGCAGCCTGTTGCACCGGGGCATTGATGTGGCCGTATCAGGGCTGGACATGGATTGGCGTGGGCGGGCCTTCCCCGTGACCGCCACCCTGGCCGCCATGGCCGACGGCCTGTGGAAACTGAAATCCCGCTGCGCCGTGTGCGGGCATGAAGCGCACAAGACCTTCAAGAAGCACCGCAATGACCGCACCGTCGAACTGGGCCAGGCCGACCTGTACGAGCCGCGCTGCAACCTGCATTGGCACGATCACAGCGAGGCGTCGGGCCGGGAATTGTCATTGGATTTGTAAGCAAACCGGGATCAGGCCGCCACGGCTGCCTTCGGTTTCATACGCCGGCTGACACCCAGCACCTCAATGGCGACAACCTCACCCTCGGCATCAAAATCAAGGATGACCCCCGGCGCAACTTCTTCGCTTTCCACGACGGCGACATTCTCCGGCGCGAAACGGATCGCAAAAGCATCTGCCTGCGGATCATAGCTTTGCTTCATCATGGCCGGGCCCTCCTGTCGAAAAAGACCGTGACAACGATAATGTCATCTTTTTCCTGACGGTGAACAACCCGCAAAACACGGCCTCCAAATTCGGCAATCGCGCGAAAGGATCGGATGGTCCCTGGGTCGGTATCGTCAGGGCGTGTCCAGTGCGGTTGAAGCAATGTGGCTTCGATCCACGCACGCCGGATCCCACGATCCAGCATTTGATCCTGTGCATGCTTGGTCAGAATGATCACAGTGCCCTCGGGGATGGCCCTGCGCAGAATAGAGTAGGATCGGACGGTCCCGCTGATAACCAGGTCACATGACAAAACCGCACTGGCGGTGCTTGTCATGTTCAGCTATCCCCTTGGCGCAACCATAACCAGTTCCGTTCCGTGAGTGATCCCCATGAGCAAGTGCCCCTGCGACAGCGGTCGTGAATTTGATGCCTGCTGCGGCCCCTATCTGGCCCGCACTACACCGGCCCCGACGCCGGAAGCGCTGATGCGCTCACGCTATACGGCGTTCGCCAAGCAGGACATCAAGTATCTGGGCGAAACCCTGCTGCCCGGCACGCAGGATGATTTCGACGCCGAACAGGTGACCGAATGGGCGTCCAAGAGCATCTGGACCGGCCTGGAGGTGCGTTCTACCGCCGATGGCCAGACCGCTGACGAGGCCTATGTCGAGTTCGTGGCCAAGTTCACGATGGATGGCAAGGACCTGATCCACCACGAAACCGGCCGCTTCAAGAACCAGGATGGCCGCTGGTGGTATGTGGACGGCGTCATGGGCCAGCGCCCGCGCACCGTCGCGAAGGTGGGCCGCAACGATCCCTGCACCTGCGGGTCGGGCAAGAAGTACAAGAAGTGCTGCGGCGCCTGATAGGCGCGACCTATCATCATAATCTGATCAATCGATTTCCCTGTTGCCGCCCTTCCTGCCATCTTGAAGCACACAGGATGGAGGAAGGATCATGGCAACCAAGTCCCTGGAAAAACTGATACAGTCACTGCGTCAGCACGGGGCGGGACTGTCTGCGGAAAATGGCCGTTTGGTCATTGAAGGTTCGGCGCCAGCGGATATCTTGATGCAGGCGCACCGTCACCGCAAAGCACTGGCGGCAATGGTGCGCGCCCGTTCCTGACCAGGGCGGGCTCCCCCTTCCCTGTCAGAGTATGTCCCGAATTGACCCAGAACAGCACCTCGCCCGCCCTGCCCGCCGGCCATCCGCCTGTCAAGGCGCCCAAGATTGGCGTGCTGCTGGTCAATCTGGGAACACCGGAAGCCACCGATTATTGGTCGATGCGCCGGTATCTGTCGGAATTCCTGTCCGACCGGCGCGTGGTGGAGGTGCCGCAGGCCATTTGGCAGCCGATCCTGCAGGGTATCATCCTGACCTTCCGACCCCGGAAAAGCGGCCATGCCTATGCCGGCATCTGGAATCAGGAACGCAATGAAAGCCCGCTGAAGACCTTCACCCGTGCCCAGGCCGATGGGCTGCGCACCGCGCTGACGGGCACGCATGATGACCGGATCATCGTGGAATGGGGCATGCGCTATGGCCACCCCTCCACCGCCAAGGGCATCGACAGCCTGATCGAGCAGGGGTGCGAGCGTATTCTGCTGTTCCCGCTCTATCCGCAATATAGCGCCACAACAACGGCGACGGCCTGTGACCAAGCCTTCCGCCATCTGATGGGTCTGCGCCGGCAGCCGGCCATACGGACCGTTCCGACATATCACGACGATCCGGCCTATATCGACGCGCTGGCCGCCGGTGTCTCTCGCCATCTGGACAGCCTGTCCTGGAAGCCGGAGCGTATTATCGCTTCCTTCCACGGCCTGCCGAAGATGTACCTGGAAAAGGGCGATCCCTATCACTGCTACTGCCTGAAGACGGCCCGCCTACTTCGGGAAAAGCTGTGCATGGATGCGGGGATGCTGACGCACGCCTTCCAGTCCCGCTTCGGACGGACGGAATGGCTGCAGCCCTATCTGGAACCCATGGTCAAGGCCCTGCCGGAACAGGGGGTGAAGAAGCTGGCGATCCTGGCCCCCGCCTTTGTCAGCGACTGTGTGGAGACGCTGGAGGAAGTGAACCAGGGTATTCGGGAGACTTTCCTTACCGCTGGGGGGACCGACTTCACCTACATCCCCTGCCTGAATGATCATCCCGATCATATCAGCCTGCTGCGCGGGATTGTGGAGCGGGAGTTGGCGGGCTGGCTCTGATCATCCTTACCGCCTGGGGGCATATAATTCTCTAACCTTCGATTGACCACAGACTACGGTTAACCATAGTCTGATCAGAATGTTGATGGTCTTCGGGGGCATCAGGTGCGGCGTTTGGCGATGGTCCTGCTGGTCTTGTCGCTGTCTCCCGTGCCGGCATTGGCCGAGACAACATCGTTAAAGCTGGTTACCGGCACCGACTATGCCCCCTATGTGGATGACAGGCTGCCCGATGGTGGCCCTGTCACGGCGCTGGTACGGCAGGCCTTCGCCAAATCCGGCCAAGCCGTGACCGTGGCCGTAGAGCCCTGGCGTCGGGGCTATGAAGGCCTGCTGGCCCAACGGTTCGATGGAACCTTCCCCTATATCCGTACCGAACAGCGTATGCGGGAAGTGCTGTTCTCCGACCCGATCACCACAGTGCGCCAGCATCTGATCGTGGCCCTGGGCAATGAACGGGCCGCTATGGCCAGTGGCTGGATGAAGGGCAAGCGGGTTTGCGCCGCCGTCGGCTATGGCCTGCCGCCCTGGATGGATTTCCTGATCCGGCAGGGTGATGTACAGCGGGTGACACCGACCCAGCAGCGCAGTTGCCTATCCATGATCGTGGGTGGACGGGCCGATTTCATGGTAGAGGATGAACGCATCGCCGTCGCCCGCCGTGCGGAACAGACGGAGCGGGAAAAGCTGGCCACCGTACCCGGCCCCGCCGCCAGTGAAGCCACCCTGCATCTGATCGTTGCCCGCGACCACCCGAATGCCCAACAGATTCTCGATGCGTTCAACCAGGGGCTGGCACAGCTGCGGGCGGAAGGGGCGATACCCGATCTGCTGGCATCAAAGCCCCCCTCCTGATCCCATTGCCCTGCCCCGCGGCCCGTCCTAATCTGGTGACCAAACCATTTTGGATCATGCCATGGACACGATCATCGGCCCCGACGGCGGCATTACACTGACACCGGAGATGCTGGACCATCTGGGCCTTAAGCCCGGTGACCGTCTGAATGTGCTATTGACAGCCGATCACCGCGTCGAACTGGCAGCACCGGCCAAGGCGCCGGGGGAGAAACTGCTGAAAAGCATGCTGGGCCGAACGGGCAAAGGCTCTTAAAAAGAAAGCCCATGTGTTGGCGACCATGGGCTTTTTAGGTTTCCGTTGGAAAGCTGCCGTCAGCTCCGCCTATTCCTTACCGTTTGGGGGCGTGGTTCGGGCCGTGACACGACATAGAAGGCGGCCAGGGCCAGCAATCCGATCGCACCGCCGGCCAGCCAAGGCTGCCCATCTTCGATCATGTACAGGATGCCTGCCCCCACACTCATCCCTGCTAGCGCCGCCAGCTTGCCGCGCCGTGTCACCTGTCCCTGCTCCAGGAACAGCCGCAACGGCATACCAAAACGCGGATGCCGCAGCAGCCGATCTACACGCGGATCACCCAATCTGACCAGGCACCATGCCGACAGCAGCAGAAATACCGTCGTCGGCATGACCGGCAGAACCATGCCGACCATACCCAGCAGCAGGAACAGACTGGCACCAAGCCGGTAAAGACCACGGGCGATAGGCCGGGGTACAGGGTAGGGTCGTCTCATAATCTCTTCTCCTAACCTGTGATTGCGACGTCGCAATCAGGCCAAACGACAAGCATCCCGTACGGTAGTTCCGTCATTTCAACTGGTACAATTGATTGTTCAAATGATAATGATCGGCAAAACCTATCATTCGAACTGGGGTTGAAGGATGAATCTGCGGGACCTGCGCTATGTCATCGCCGTGGCCGACCATCGCCATTTCGGACGGGCGGCAGAGGCCTGTCATGTCAGTCAGCCCACCCTTTCCGGTCAGTTGCGAAAACTGGAGGAGATGTTGGGCATGACCCTGTTCGAACGGACCAACAAGTCCGTCGTCCCGACACCGGCAGCGGAACAGATCCTGCCGCTGGCCCGCGCCGCTGTGGAAAATGCCGACGCCATCGCCGCCTTGGCCCAGGGCTGGCGCGACCCGCTGGCTGGTTCCTTACGTCTTGGGGTCATCCCAACGCTTGGACCCTATCTGATGCCGCGTGTGCTTGGCCCGCTGAAACAGCACTATCCGAATCTGGATCTGGTGCTGTGGGAAGATGTCACCGACAATCTTCTATCGCGTCTGCGCCGTCATGAACTGGATGCCGCCCTTCTGGCGACCAATGTGATGGAAGATGGGATTGTCGACATCCCGCTGTTCGACGAGCCGTTCCTGCTGGTCATGCCGGAAGCCCATCCGCTATCCGCCGTGGAGGAGATCGATGCGGCACGGCTGGAAGCGGTGGAGATGCTGGTGCTGGCCGATGGCCATTGCCTGCGTGATCAGGCGCTGGCGGCCTGTAAACAGCCGGGCGGCGGACGCGCCGACCTTCGCGCGACAAGCCTGGAAATGCTGCTGAACATGGTGGCCGCCGGCTATGGCTGCACCCTGGCGCCCGCCGTGGCGGTGGCGGGGCGCGCGTCCCCCGTGTCTGGCACGGTGACGCGGCCCCTGGCCCCCGGAACGGCGGGCCGCACGGTTCGTCTGGCCTTCCGCGAGACCTTCCCCCGCCGCACAGCCGTGGAGGCGGTGGCGGCGGCGATCCGAACCTTACATCCTGGGGGAACTTAACCCGCGCGGACCTTACGGAACCATTCCAGCATTTCCGCCGGCTCCACCCCATGGCCGAAAACGCGGACGAAGGTCCCATTGCGGTCCATGAGATAGATGAAGGCGGAATGATCCATGAGATAGTCGGACGTTCCCGCCTCTTCCGCAGATACTTTCTTATAATAGGCGCGGTAAGCCTTGGCGGCAGCGTCGATCTGCTCCGGGGTACCAGTCAGGCCCCGTATCTGCGGATGGAACAGGGGGACATACCCCGCCAACTGCTGGGCGGTATCACGCTCCGGGTCGATGGTGATGAACAGGGCTTGGGCATCGGCGCGTTCTTCATCCGTCATCTGATCCAGCGCTTGCCCGATCACCTGAAGGTCGGTGGGGCAGATATCGGGACAGAAGCTGTAGCCGAAATAGACCAGCGAGATTTTGCCCTTGAGAATGTCCTGGGTGACCAGCTGCCCCGTATGGTCGGTCAGGGAGAAGGGGCCGCCGATGGCGGCGCGCCCCTGTCCTTGCTCCGACTTCTGCGGCGACAATCGGTCAGCGACCAGAACGACGGTGCCCAGCAGTGCGGCAGTCGCCAACACGGCCAGGCCGGTCCAAAATGTCCGGCGCCTCACGATGCCGACAATCAGTGCTGATGGCCGGAATGCTCGCCATGACCGCCATGGTCATGCTCCGCCATCGGCGCCTTGGCACCCGGCCCCTGCACCGGCACATTGACGGTCACGACCCCTGCCTTTTCAAAGTTCAGGGTCAGGGGGAAGCTTTCACCCTGCTTCAGCGGGGCCTTCAGGCCCATCAGCATGATATGCAGACCACCGGGCTTCAGCTCGGTCGGCGTGCCCGCCGTGACCGGGATACCGCCTTCGACCGGACGCATCTTGGCGATGCCGTCCTGCATCAGGTGGGTGTGCAGTTCCACCTTGTCCGCCACCGGGCTGCTGCCACCCAGCAGCTTATCGCTGCCGGCATCAATGTTGAGCGTCAGGAAGGCGGCGCCGGCCTTTGCCGTGGGGGCAGAGGCACGGGAGAAGGGACTGGTGACACTGATCTCCGCCTGAGCGGCACCGGCCAGCAGCAGGACAGCGGCGGAAAGGAACAGGCGTTGGGCGAATTTGCGCATGGTGGAATTCCGTCTGTGAAACATCATGAAACAGGGTTGGGGCAGGGGAGGTCAGTTCCCCGGCGGTCCCCGCGCACCCAATCCATGTGCCCAGACCGTGACGTGCCGGATCAATCCCGGCAGCAAAAGCATCGGCGCCCGGTCCCAAAGCCGGGGCAGGGGAATGCCGGCCTGTTCAACCGGCCCCAGCGGCGCCGGCAACAGGCCGAAGGGGCAGGCAAGCCCATGATCAACAGTCTGGGTACCGGTTCCATCCGGCGTCACCTGCACCACGCGGCACAGCGTCAGGGTCAACGCACCCCGCGCCAGTGCAGCCGTATCCGGCATATAGCCGCGCGGCAGCAGGGCGACGAGCATCAGCACCGGCAACAGCATCCACGCTGTCCAGCCCCGCCAACCACCCTGTCGCATGATCATGGCGCCTGTCATATTCATGCGATGCCATGCGGGCGGGGCGCTGTCCAATGTTCTGTTGTCGCAAATCGGCCTCTGCTCAATGCAGGCGGCTGCCCACCGGCGCCCGCTCCAGCACCGGCACCCGATCGGATGACAGGTCGTAACCGGCATCCAGCATCAGCCGTGAATATCCTTCCAGCACGGCACCCGCCGTCTGCGCCGCCTCCGGTGGCAACCATGCCGTCATCATATGTTCCAAACCAACCCCATCGCCACCCTGGGCACTGATCATCGCATTCAGCAACTCTGCCTCATCATCGGTCAGCCGGGTACAGGCGGGACAGCCCAGGGCCGGCGGATGCCGGGCCGCAATCAGGAATATCCGCATCAGGCGGTCGATATTGACAGGGGCAAGAGGAACCCCCGCCGATGCATAGACATCCCGCAACAGCAGGGAAGGGCACCGCCCCTGTCCCGTGCATGCCGCCCAGTACCGCAGCCCCCACAGGGCCAGCCGCGCCGACGGGTACAGGGCCACAAAGGGCATGTTGCCGGCGATGGCGGGGCGATGGGGGCGGGCATGGCCGCGACGGTCGATCTGCATGTTCCTTGATCCTTGTGGAGATGCGACGTCGCAACAATAGAGCTATTGATAATCATTCTCAATAACTCAATGCCTGTTGCCACCTCACGCCTGACGGGCCATTGTGAATGGTCGAAAGGTTTCATCCATGGGCATGCTGATCTTTTCCCGTCTGGCCGCGCCCTTTGGCATGTGGGAAACCCACGCGGGTGAGCCTTTGCAGGACACGCCGGACATGATGGTGGAATTGCGTGACCAATGGCGCGAATGCGCCGCCGGCCCCGCAATACCGCGCGCCCTGGATTTCACGCCGGTTGCCCTGCGCAGCATCGCCAACAACCTGGCCCTGGTCGATCTGCGCCTGGGCGTGGAACAGGCGCGGTACCTGTGGGCGGGGCAGGGGCTGGTGAAACTGTTTGGTTCGCCCCTGACCGGCAAGCTGCTGTCGCAATGCTATAGTGGCAAGACGCTGACGGAAGTGCGCGATGCCTATCGCCGCATGCTGGACTTGGGCGGCCCCGTTTTCTCCGACCGCTGTTTCCGCGTCTTCACGGAAAAGCTGGGCTATCATCGCCTGATGCTTCCTTTGCTTGACGATACGGGCGAAGTCGGATTCGTGATGCTGATGATTCTGCCCAAGGCGGGCCTCCGTTCAGCCAGTGATTGGCGCTGTCTGGAAATGGAGCTGGACCTTGTCGAGGCCCTGCGCAGCACGGAACGCTGACCCTTTCCTTACTGTTTGGGGGAGGGGGCCGCACAGCTGGGACTCGGCGCATCCTTACTCCCTGGGGGATGAGAGATACGCCCCGAACCCTTACTGGCCGGGGGATGACTTCCTTACCGTTCGGGGGCCTGAAACCCTTTCTCTGTCTTACCAACCCCCGAGTCCACAGGACCACAGGGCAGAAGCAGAATCCCGAGTCTCCTTACGGCCTGGGGGAAACAGCCCCTTACGCCGCGGGGGTGTGCCAAACCGCCCATGACAGGCCCCCGAACAGTAAGGATTCCCCCAAGACGTAAGGAGTGGGCAAGCACATCACGTTCGGAGTCGCCAATCCCCCAAACAGTAAGGATAAGCCCTTACGAGTCGGAAATAATCGAACACATCGACGGTTCAGGTTAGCGCACACCCAGCCCTACCAAATCCCTCAATCAACTCGAAAATCCTGTCCTGTTTAGTGTTCCAAGATTCTAGTAAAGATTCTAGGGCGCGGAGAGGCGCGGAATTACTGGGGTTTTTGGGCATCATCCTTACAGGGCGGGGGTGGCTTTCCCCACTTCTCGGGGGCATTTCACCCACGCCCCAGGGCGTAAGTGTTTCCCCCATCCGGTAAGGCATGGAAATCCCTGTGGAAAACACCTTTCCTTACTTGCACCAGCTGTAAGGAAGGGACTAACTTCCGTCCCAAGAGAGGGGACCCCACCATGCCACCCAGCCGCCGCAAGACCAGCAGTGCCGAACCGGTGCGGGATAAACCCTTGGCTGCCATCGTACCCTATGTCCCCTCTGCCGGCGACAGTGGCGTGGTGATCGACCTGGAAGGCAGCCTGGTGGAAAGCAGTGGCGGGGGGGAGAACCTGCCTGCCCTGGACCGGATGGGCCAGACGGCGCGCGTGGCTGCCGCCACCTTTGAACGTGACGGCTACAAGCATCTGATCAAGGCGGCGGAGGCGGTCTATTCCTACCCCGCCAACGGCTCGCGCCTGTCCCTGCCGGCGCAGAAAATGCTGAATTTCATGATCCATCTGGCCGGCAGCCAGAATTTCGCCAACAAGCTTTACCGCCTGCCCAAGAAGGTGGTACGCGGCAACCACAAGGGCAATGAGCGCATTTTCGATGCGGTGAAAGAGATTTACGAAAGCTCCCTGGTCGTCATCGGCCCGTTCCGGGGCCGGCGCAGCCGTGCGGAATTGCGCATTCTCTCCTCCTATGTCCGGCCGGAGGATGAGGTGGAGATCGACAGCACCGACATCCATTTCCAGTTCACCGACGCCTTCCTGGAACTCCAGCGCTCATCCCAGCTCTGGGCCCGTCTGTCGGGTCCGGCCATGGTCAAGGTCACCAGCACCTATGCCCTGAAGCTCTATGAGATCGGGATGCAGCGCTATCAGATGGACCACCCGTCCCTGACCCTGGACATCGAAACGCTGCGCAAGCTGCTGAACGTGCCGGAGGGGGCGTACAAGGATTTCGGCATCCTGCGTACCCGCACCATCGACCGCGCCATGGCGGAGGTGAACCAGCTTGCCCCCTTCCGCGTGGAGATGCCGGAAGAGAAGATGAAGCGGAAGGGCCGCAAGATCGAGGAAGTGACCCTGGATTTCCACGCCAAGGATGAGGACGAGGCTGCCGACACCTTCCTGGAACGTGAACGCAGCTCCACGGGCCGCAAAACCAGGCGCGAGGCGGGGGAGGGGACGAAGCCGGCCCTGGCCGCCACCCCCCGCTCCCTGCCGGAACCCGCCCCGCCCTTGCCCGATGCCGACGATGCCGAGGCACTGTGGGCCGCCGCCCGCCATGCGCTCAGCCAGAAGCAGGTGCCCGGTCCCTTACTGCGCGACCTCAGCGTGGTGGGCATTGAGGAAACGGCGCGCGGCACCCGCAAGCTGGTTCTGCGGGCCGGCCACGCTGCAACGGCGGAAACGGCCCGGCGCAGCCATGAGGCGACGATGCGAACCGTGCTGTCGTCGCTGACATCGGGCAGCATCGGCGAGGTAGAGTTTCAGGCGGTGAAACGGCGATGACGCTTGCGTTTCTACGCGATGTTATGATCATCAGTGAACTGGCGAGGCTTCAAGAAAGTCGGTACCAGGAAGCACAGCAGGCACTCGCCGAGGAGGCGAGGCGAGAAAAAGTTGCACAGGCGGCAGCTGCCCATAAGCGCTTGCTCAAGATATTGACCGAAAGTCACAGGATTAAACTGAAGTGCATGGACTGGAACGCTATCGTTGAAAGTCCGGTGCCTGAGGACGCTGCCCACTACGCGACCAATGAACGGGCAGCACTGCAAGCACTTGCAGAGTACCGACCCAGCCTGTGGGCATTTCTTTCCGGTGGCGCCAAACGGCGGCGTTTGGAATTGGAAACGTTGGTTGCGGATGCTCGAATAAAAGACCGTATAAGCCAACAGCGCATGCAGCAACTGGTTGAGGATCGTCGTCGTAAGCGTAATCTTGCCCGGGACGTTCTTTCATTGAAGCCAGACGCTCTTATTGGCGCCTTCAGGCAGTAGGCTGAATTTAAGGATGTTGGGGTCGAAAAGGTTCATGTCGACATAAACGATACCCAAATCAGTGTGTTAATCGATGCTATGGAACTGGGGGATATGCCGGTATTTACTTTTTCCACCTCAGAAGACGGAGAATTAATCCGCCGTAATCTCACTGTTGAGGAACGAATAGGGCTTTACCGCGAAAACATATGCTCTTCTGCCATTCGGGTTTCGGCTGAAGCTTTGTGCATCATGCCCGTGAATGAGGTGCATGTTACAGTACATGCGGACATTCTGAACCGGTCCACTGGACATACGAAGGCGGAACCCATACTGCGAATGTCTGTTACTCTTGAAGCCCTGGCCGCCACCAATCTCGTTATGGCCGATCCCGTCCATTTGGCAATACATCTCGGTACGCAGTTTGATTGGGATGCTCAGGAAGGTTTCAAGCCTTTAAATGTAGCATAGACTCTGTTTTTCGCTGACGAGGATGTTCGAGAGAGTCACGTTAAATACCCGCCTTAGTAGCGCTTTATATGTAATTTTCAAGACACTGTAATTTGCTCGGGTGAGCAATCCGCTTTCCACATTCATGAGGAGGCTGACTGTTCGGCTATGGTTCCGCCCTACACGGTGGAGGAACTGATGGACGTTAAGGACTGCAACGGCAATATCCTGGCCGAAGGTGACAGCGTTACCCTGATCAAGGATCTGAAGGTCAAGGGTGCCAATGTCACGCTGAAGCGCGGCACCGTCGTCAAGAGCATCCACCTGACCGATGATCCCGAAGAGATCGAGGGCAAGGTGGAGAAGGTGAAGGGCCTGGTGCTGAAGACCTGTTTCGTCAAGAAGGCCTGATCTGACCGTCTGTCGAACAGACGCGTTGACGTAGGATGTTCCCTGGTCCGCTTCCGGTGATGCTGCCGGCACTACCGTGATCGGGGAGGAAAAGATGGTGCGGCTGCGGCGTGGATATGCGGACGGTCCCTGTGGCCAGATACATTACTGGGATGGCGGCAAGGGCAAGCCGCTGGTCCTGGTGCATCAGGCCATCATGTCGGCCAACGAATATGACTATGTGTTTCAGCCCTTTTTGGACCGGGGTATCCGGCCCATCGCGCTGGACCTGCCCGGTTTCGGCCTGTCCGATCCGCCGTCGAACCCG
The DNA here is from genome assembly GCF_057809555.1 of Niveispirillum sp. FG156. Taxonomy (NCBI): domain Bacteria; kingdom Pseudomonadati; phylum Pseudomonadota; class Alphaproteobacteria; order Rhodospirillales; family Azospirillaceae; genus Niveispirillum; species Niveispirillum sp. FG156. The sequence continues at coordinate 58,368 of NZ_JBMDKE010000032.1, forward strand.
CCCAGCATCGCCGACTATGCCGCCGCCATCCCGCCGCTGCTGGACGCCCTGGGCATTCAGCGGGCGGCCATCGGCGGCCATCATACCGGCGCGCTGGTCAGCAATGAGGCCGCGAACCTTTATCCCGACCGGATCAGCGCCTGCATCCTGGGTGGCCCGCTGCTGATCTCTGACACTGTGCGTCAGGCTCTGATCACCGACATCGTGGAGCGGGAAAAGGCCTTCACGGCCCTGCCGGATGCCGCCCACATGGTAGAGGTGGCCAGGATCCGGGAACGCTATGCCGCCGGTACTGTCAGCCTGGACCGCATCACGGATTATGTGGTGCAGGCCATGCAGGCCTATGCCATGGGCACCTACTGGTACGGCCACGCCGCCGCTTTCGAATACCGTCAGGAAGCGCCGCTGATGGCCCTGCGCCAGCCGACCCTGATCCTGACCAACACCGGCGACATGATCTATCAGGCGGCGCTGGACGCCCACCGCATGCGCCCCGATTTCGCCTTCCACGCCATTGAGGGTGGTGGCATTGACATCCTGGACCAGAGCCCGGTGGAATGGGCCAATGCGGCGGCGGACTTCCTGCACGGGGTGGATTATTGATTGGGTGGCGCTGCTGGTGTAAGATACCAGCATGAAAGCCAGTCTGGTCCTGCGGCGGCGTTTTGAGGTTGATGCGGCCAGCTTTGCCGAATTGGTGATCTGGTCATTGCCGCAGCCCGTGCCGCCGTCGGAACACCCTTTCAAGTACCGGATGGTGTTGATCCACAAGGGCGAAAGGGTGCTTGGGTTCGACAATGAGCGGGGTAAGGACGATCACCGGCACGATGGTGCCCTTGAAACCCCCTACCAGTTCCAAACTGTTGAGCAACTGGTTGCCGATTTCCTGACGGCTATCGAACGATGGAAGGCCGCGCGATGAAGCAGTTGACGGTTGAGGTACGCAAGAACGCCCAAGACCAGGCACTGGCCGAGTTCGTTGATGCCTGGAAAAAGTTGGAAAAGGGCGCGACGGTAGAGGCCTCCGACCGGCTCTATTTCCGGGACTGGAGCACCTTCGCATCCCTTTTTTCGCCACGCCGTGTGGAGCTGTTGGAAGCCCTGCGCCAGGAACCGGCAGACAGTATCCGCGCCCTGGCGCGGCGCCTGGGACGTGACCAGAAGAATGTGCATGCTGACGTACAGGCGTTGATGAATGTCGGTTTGATTGAGCGGGATGGTGATCAATTGACAGCGCCATATACCGAGGTGGGAGCGGCGTTGACGTTTGCGGCGTGAGGACGCCGGCTTTCGAGCGGCGGACTTTCTCCTGTTGACGCCCCACAACCCCACCAGTTGACAGACCGTCAACCAATCCCTATGCTCCCCCGCAGACACGGCCACAAGCAGTTGGGGGCGCATCATGGATGGGGCGGCGTTGAGGGCTGCGCGCGAGGCGCGGGGGGATACGCAGCAGGCCTTTGCCGACTGGCTGAATGCCCGCCTGGGCCGCCGGTACGACAAGGGCCGCGTTTCCCGCTGGGAAGGCGGGACGGAGAAGATCCCGCAGGCCGTGGCCGATATCGTCGTGGCCCCGGCCCGGCGGCAGCGTGACCGTGCCACCATCATCGCCATTTCAAACCAAAAGGGCGGGGTGGGCAAGACCAGTGCCGCCGTCAACATCGCCGCCGCCCTGGCAGCATTGGGTCAACGCGTGCTGCTGGTCGATGCCGACCCGCAGGCCAGCGCCACGGTCCATCTGGGCATCAGCCAGGCTGAGGCGTCGGACGCAGGGCGCACCACCTATCACGTCATGCTGAAGGATCAGCCCGTATCCGGTGCGGTGATGCCGGTCTGTGACGGGCGGTTCCATCTTCTGCCCTCCACCATCCTGCTGTCGGCGGCGGAGACGGAGCTTATGGCGGAGCCGATGGGCACGCTGGTCCTGCGGGAGAAGCTGTCCAGCGTGTCACGCTCCTACGACTACATCCTGCTCGATTGCCCGCCGCATCTGGGCATGATGACGCTGAACGCGCTGGCCGCTGCCACGGGGGTGCTGATCCCCGTGCAGACGGAAATGCTGGCCATGATGGGTGTGCCGCTGCTGCTGGACACCATTGCCAAGGTGCGGCGCCGGGGTAATCCCGACCTGTCGATTATCGGTATTCTGCCCACCATGTTCACCTCGCGCCATACGCAGGACCGCGCCACCCTGGCCGATCTGACGGAACGGTTCGGCGGCAGCCTGCGCATCTTCACCCCGGTGCCGCGCTCCACCATTTTCCCGCAATCGGTGGCCGCCGCGCAGCCGACCGTGGATGTCGCGTCCGACCCTGCCATTGTCGCCCCCTTCCGGGAGGTGGCCAGTTCCCTGCTTGAAGCCGACCAGACGGAGGAAGCCCGTGTCGCGTAAGCTCGCCCGCACCAATCCGGCGCTTGCCCCCGCCACGCCGGCGGTTCCGCGCGACAGCGGGTTGAACCGGCTGTTCGGCACTTCCGCCGATTTCCCGGAACTGGTGGAACTGGACCTGGATCAGGTTCATCCCAACCCGGAACAGCCGCGCCGGCATTTCGATCCTGCCGCCCTGATGGAACTGGCCGACAGCATCCGCCACAATGGATTGCTGCAGCCGATCCTGGTGAAGAAGCACGCCGAGGGCGGTTACATCATCGCGGCGGGTGAGCGGCGCTGGCGCGCCCATGGCCTGCTGGGCAAGCCCACCATCTTCGCCGTCATCACCAAGGGCGATATTGAGGAAGTGGCACTGGTGGAGAATCTCCAGCGCCGGGATCTCGATGCGCTGGAAACCGCCTCTGCCCTGGCCCGTCTGGGTGAACGGCATAATTACGCCCAGGAACAGTTGGCTGCCGTTGTCGGCCTGTCCAAGTCGGAGGTCTCCCGCTTGCTGGCCCTGCGCGGTCTGCCGGAAAAGGTGCAGGCCGAATATCCCGCCTTCCGTGACAAGGTGACCAAGAGCCACCTGTTCGTCCTGGCCGATACGGAAGGGGAGGAGGCGCGGCTGGCCCTCTGGTCGCGCATCAAGGAAGGGGCGACCATCAAGGAACTGCGCGTCGCCAAGCAGAAGCCGACGGACCCGGTGGTCGAAAGCCCTGTCCTGACCGTTGCTCGTAAGCTGGGCCGCAGCCTGGACAAGCTGTCAGACCGAGCGGGCCGGCTGGCTGCTGATGAGGTGCAGAGCCTGACGGCCCTGCGTGACCGGATCGACCGCTTGATCAAGGGCTGAACTTGCGACGTCGCAAGCAACTATTCCCCCAAGCGGTAAGGATTGTCGATTCTCCCCCACGGCGTAAGGAAGGCGTGACGATGCGTTGGATGCTGACGGCAGCCATGGCGGCGATGTTGGCCGCAACCCCCGCAATCGCCCAGAATCGGCCTGCTGCCGGCCCCGCTGGACCTGTTGCCGCCGCCAAGGAGGCGCAGGTGGAAGGGTTTCGCAACGCGCGCTTCGGCATGACCGAGGCACAGGTGCGCGACGCCATCGGTAAGGATTTCAAGCTGTCGGGCGATGCCATCCAGCGGGTGGAAGAACCGACAGAGCGAACGACGGCCCTGATCGTGAAGGTCAATGACCTGCTGCCCGAAAGCGGGCCGGCGGTGATTGCTTACCTCTTGGGGTACAAGACAAAGAAGCTGTTCCGGGTGAATGTCATCTGGGGGCAGGAGATCGGGTCCCCGACCAAGCCGGAACAGATTGTCGGCACCGCCAACGCCCTGCGCAATTACCTTCTAGGTCAGGGGTATCGGCAAGAAGGACTGATCCTGAACCAGTCGCTGGGCGATGATAATGTGTTGGTTTTCCAGGGAAATGACGTGCAGGGCCGCCTGACGGAGCTGATCCTGGGGATTGCCAAGAAGCCGCCGGCCAAGCCCGATGCGCAGCCGGAAGTGGCCGGTGCCAGCCTTCGGTTGTCCTACGTGGAAAAGCCCAAGGAACCGGATATCTATCGCGTGCCGGGCGGTTTTTGATCCTTACCTTCCGGGGGGAATCCTTACCCCCTGGGGGCTTGTCGCTGTGCCACCCTTGAAAAAATTCGACAGTATGTCGGATTGCCCTATCTCCGTTCGTCTTCCTGATAGCAACCGGCATCGGGCGAAACGGGAGGGGGCTTTGCGCACAGAAATAAACTTTCCGATACCTGAAATTTTGCAACGGGGGTTTGCTGCCCTCTTTGCGGCGGCTTTGTGATTGGGATCACATGAAATGATCCACGTTCACCCGATAAAAGCCGAAATTCCTTCAAGACCGCCGTTTTGGCAGGGCGGTCTTTGCGGCGCCGCGACGTTTATCACGAAAGTGCTAAGTGCCTTGGCCTGCTTCGTCGTACCCAACGGCGGCCATTCATGATACATCCGCGACCGGATGTAATTTCATGACCGGCCAAACCGGCAACAATAAAGTTCAAGGAACTCACGTCATGCGCATGACCACCCGGCTTTCCGGTTCCCTGTTTCTTCTGGCATTGACGCTCACCGCCTGCGGTCAGGACGGTGGTGGCGCCGGGATGGGCATGGGCGCAATGCCGCCGCCGGAGGTGGCCGTGGTTGCCGTCAATCCCGCGCCCTATACGTTGACGTCGGAACTGACCGGTCGCGTGACACCCTATCGCGTGGCGGAAATTCGTCCGCAGGTGTCGGGCATCATCAAGGACCGGTTGTTCACCGAAGGCAGTGATGTGAAGGCCGGGCAGCCGCTCTACCAGATCGACCCCGCGACCTACCGCGCCGCCCTGGCGCAGGCACAGGCCGATCTGAAAAGTGCGGAGGCGCAGTTGACCTCTGTCAAGGCACGTGCTGGCCGCTATAAGGAACTGGTGGCCGTGAAGGGCGTCAGCCAGCAGGAATATGATGATGCCATGGCCGAGCTGGGTGCGCGGGAGGCGGCGGTCGCCGCCGCCAAGGCCGCGCTTGAGTCCGCCCGCATCAATCTGGATTATGCCGGCCTGACGTCGCCCATCGCGGGCCGGGTGGGCCGCTCGCGCGTTACGCCGGGTGCCCTGGTTACGGCGGGTCAGGCGGAAATGCTGACCAGCGTCACGCAGCTCGACCCGATCTATATCGACCTGACCCAGTCTGCCGACGCCGTAGCGGCACTGCGCCGTCAGGTCGCGGCGGGGGAGACGACGATCCCGGAAGGCGGAAAGCTGAAGGTCAAGCTGATCCTGCCCGACGGCACCCCCTATGCTGAGGATGGGGCGCTCGACTTCTCCGACATCACCGTGGATGAGGGGACGGGCACGATCGGTCTGCGCGCCACCTTCCCGAACCCGCGCCTGGAACTTCTGCCCGGCATGTTCGTGCGTGCCGTGGTGGATCAGGGCACACGGGCCGATGCCATGCTGGTGCCGCAGCAGGCCGTGATCATCGGTCCCGGTGGTGTTGCCACCGCCATGGTGGTGGGCAAGGAAGACAAGGTGGAAATCCGCCCTGTCACGGCGGCCAAGGCCGTCGGTGACCAGTGGGTGGTGACCAAGGGGCTGGCGCCCAAGGAACGCGTGATCGTCCAGGGCGTGCTGAAGGCCGCCCCCGGCGCACCGGTCAAGCCCGTACCCTACAATCCGGCTCCTGCCGCGGCGGGTGCAGCACCTGCCCCGGCCCGCTGATCATTCCCGGAGAGAACCGAAATGGCGAAGTTCTTCATTGATCGCCCGGTCTTTGCCTGGGTGATCGCCATCGTGATCATGCTGGCCGGCGCGCTGTCCATCATGCGTCTACCGATTGAGCAATATCCGGCCATCGCACCACCTTCCATCGCGGTCAGCGCATCCTATCCAGGCGCGTCGGCTGAAACGCTGGAAAAGACCGTCACACAGGTCATCGAACAGAACCTGAAGGGCATCGATAATCTGCGCTACCTTTCCTCGACCAGCGATGCGTCGGGCAGCGTCACCATCACCCTGACCTTCAATGCCGGTACCGATGCCGACATTGCCCAGGTGCAGGTGCAGAACAAGGTGACGCCGGCTTTGTCCTCGCTTCCGTCGGAAGTGCAGCAGCGCGGCGTGGTCGTGTCCAAGGCATCGGCCAGCTTCCTTCTGGTTGCCGGTTTCGTGTCCAAGGATGGTCGTCTGGACGGCAACGATCTGGGTGACTTTGTCGCCTCGCGCGTTCAGGACCCGATCAGCCGTGTGAATGGTGTGGGCTCGGTGCAGGTGTTCGGCGGTGGCTATGCCATGCGCATCTGGCTGGACCCCGTCAAGATGGCCGGCCTTGGCATCACCGTGGACGAGGTATCAGCGGCGATCAAAGCCCAGAATGCCCAGGTCTCTGCGGGACAGGTCGGTGGCACCCCGTCGGTCAAGGGGCAGCAGCTGAATGCCACTGTGACGGCGCAGAGCCGCCTGCAAACGCCCGAACAGTTCGGTGCCATCCTGATCAAGTCCAGCCGTGATGGCGCTGCCGTCCATGTGCGCGACGTGGCGCGGGTGGAGCTGGGTGGCGAAAGCTATGACTTCGTTTCCCGTTACAACCGCATGAATGCCGTCGGTCTGGCCGTCAATCTGGCCACGGGCGCCAATGCGCTGGAAACCGCGGCATCGGTGAAGCAGGCGATTGAGGCGCTGCGCCCCAGCTTCCCGGCGGGTGTGGATGTCGAATATCCGTATGAGACGACGCCGTTCGTGAAGCTGTCGATCCAGGAAGTGGTCAAGACCCTGGCCGAGGCCGTGGTTCTGGTCTTCCTGGTGATGTACCTGTTCTTGCAGAGCTTCCGTGCGACCATCATTCCGACCATCGCGGTTCCGGTCGTGCTTCTGGGTACCTTTGGTATCCTGGCGGCGTTCGGCTTCACCATCAATACGCTGACCCTGTTCGGCGTCGTGCTGGCCATCGGCCTGTTGGTGGATGATGCCATCGTCGTGGTGGAAAATGTCGAACGCGTGATGGCGGAGGAGGGGTTATCCCCGCGCGAGGCCACACGAAAATCCATGGAGCAGATCACGGGCGCCCTGGTCGGCATCGGTCTGGTTCTCTCTGCCGTTTTCATTCCCATGGCGTTCTTCCCCGGCTCCACGGGCGTGATCTATCGCCAGTTCTCCATCACCATCGTGTCGGCCATGGCCTTGTCGGTGCTGGTGGCGCTGGTGCTGACCCCGGCACTGTGCGCCACCATCCTGAAGCCGCAGGATCACCATGAACGCGGCGGTTTCTTCGGCTGGTTCAACCGTGGCTTCAACCGCGCCAACCAGTCATACGTGTCCGCCACCGGAGGCGTGGTGCGGCGTAGCAAGCGCTTCCTGCTGGTATTCGCGGGTCTGGTGGCGATCCTGGGTGTGTTGTTCGTGCGCCTGCCCACCGCCTTCCTGCCCGAAGAAGACCAGGGCATTATCTTTGCCATGGTGATGGCGCCGCCGGGTTCGACCCAGGAACGCACCATGGAGACGGTGAAACAGGTTGAGGATTACCTGCTGAGCCAGGAGAAGGACAATATCCGCGGCGTCTTCTCCATCGGCGGGTTCAGCTTCGCGGGCAGCGGCCAGAACTCCGCCATGGTCTTCATCCAGTTGAAGGACTGGTCGCAACGCAAGGGGGCGGAGAATACGGCCCAGGCCATCGCCATGCGTGCCATGGGGGCCTTCATGGGCTTGAAGGACGCGATGGCCTTCGCCTTCACGCCGCCCGCCGTTCTGGAACTGGGCAATGCCACCGGCTTTGATTTCCAGCTTCTGGACGAGGCGGGGGCTGGGCATGAGGCGCTGCTGGCGGCGCGTAATCAGTTGCTGGGCATGGCCGCACAGCATCCGGCCCTGGCGGGTGTGCGCCCCAATGGTTTGGAGGATACTGCACAGCTGAGCATCGATGTGGACAAGGCCAAGGCGGCGGCGCTGGGCCTGCAGGTCGCGGATATCAACACCACGCTGACGGCCTTCTGGGGCTCCACCTATGTTGATGACTTTATCGACCGTGGTCGTGTGAAGCGCGTTTTCCTGCAGGCCGATGCGCCGTTCCGCATGCTGCCGGAGGATATTCAGAAGCTGCATGTCCGTAACGACCGGGGGGAGATGGTTCCCTTCTCCGCCTTCGCCAAGGCCAGTTGGACCTATGGTCCGCCCAAGCTGGAGCGGTTCATGGGCACCTCGTCGATGAACATCCAAGGGCAGCCGGCACCGGGCTACAGCTCCGGTCAGGCGATGGCCGCCATGGAAGAGCTGGTGGCGAAGCTGCCGCCGGGCATCGGCTTTGCCTGGACGGGCCTGTCGTACGAGGAACGGCTGTCCGGTGCGCAGGCACCCGCCCTGTACGCCATCTCGCTGCTGGTCGTGTTCCTCTGCCTCGCGGCCTTGTATGAAAGCTGGTCCATCCCGTTCGCGGTGATGCTGGTGGTGCCGCTGGGCGTGCTGGGGGCGGTGGTCGCGGCCACGTTGAGCGGCATGGCCAATGACATCTATTTCCAGGTGGGCCTGCTCACAACCATCGGCCTATCGGCCAAGAACGCCATCCTGATCGTGGAGTTCGCGAAGGAATATTATGAGAAGGGCATGGATCTGGTGGATGCGACCCTGGAGGCCGCCCGTCAGCGCCTGCGCCCCATCATCATGACCTCGCTGGCGTTCATTCTGGGTGTTTCGCCCCTGGCTTTGGCATCCGGTGCCGGATCGGGCAGCCAGAACGCAATCGGTATCGGTGTCGTCGGTGGCATGCTGTCGGCCACGGTGCTGGCCATCTTCTTCGTGCCGATCTTCTTTGTCGGCGTCGAAAAGCTGGTTTTGCGCTTTGGTAGCCACAAGAAGCCGAAGGCGGGGCAGGAGTGATCAACATGAACAAGCGTCTTATTCCCCTGACCCTGCTGCCCCTGCTGCTGGCTGGGTGCAGCATGGCCCCTGACTATCAGGCCCCCTCCACCGGCGTTGCCGCCGCATATCCCCAGGCGGCGGCGCAGGCGGCACCGGTGGCCGATCTGGGCTGGCGCGACTTCTTCCTGGATGAAGGGTTGCGCGGCCTGATCGATCAGGCCCTGGCCCAGAACCATGATCTGGCAGTTGCCAGTGCCAATGTCGAACGGGCCCGCGCGCTCTACCGGGTACAGCGGGCGGATCAGTTGCCCAATGTGACGGCGGGTGCGTCGGCGACCCGCGCCCGCGTGAACGAGCCGGTGACCCAGACGGGCAACCAGTATCAGGTCAATGCCGACATCACGGCGTTCGAGCTGGATTTCTTCGGTCGCGTGCGCAACCTGTCGGATGCGGCCCTGGAAAGCTATTTCGCGACCGCTGCCGCGCGGGAGACGGCGCGTCTGGCCCTGGTGGCAGAGGTGGCGAATGCCTATCTGACCCTGCTGGCCGACCGGGAGCAACTGGCCCTGACGGAGCGGACCTTCAATGCCCAGAAGGAAAGCTATGATCTGGTCAAGCTGGCCTTCGACCGGGGCGCCCGCTCCCTGCTTGACCTGCGTCAGGCCGAAACCGTGCTGGAGACGGCACGGGCCAACCTTGCCGCTTTCCGCCGACAGGTGTCGCTGGACGAAAACGCCCTGACCCTGCTGGTGGGCAGCCCCGTGGCCGTGGCGGGCGACAAGGTCCTGGGGGATGAGGGGGCCTTGCTGGTTCCGGCCCTGCCCGAAGGCCTGCCGTCCGACCTGCTGACCCGCCGGCCCGACATTGCGCAGGCCGAGCATAATCTGCGGGCCGCCAACGCCAATATCGGTGCGGCCCGTGCCGCCTTTTTCCCGCGCATCGGTCTGACCAGTGCGCTGGGCACCGCCAGCACCTCGCTGTCCGGCCTGTTCGAGGGGGGCAGCAAGGTCTGGAATGTCGGGGCGGATGCCAGCCTGCCCATCTTCGATTTCGGTCGCACCCAGTCCAACCTGGATGTCGCCAAGGCGGAACGGGATATCGCCGTCGCTAATTATCAGGGTGCCGTGCGCACGGGCTTCCGTGAGGTTGCGGACGCCCTGGCCGCCCGTGCCACCCTGGATGATCAGGTGGCCGCCCAGACGGCTCTGGTGGCGGCCACGCGGGAGACCTACACCCTGTCCAAGGCCCGCTATGACCGGGGCGTCGACAGCTACCTGCAGGTTCTGGACGCGCAGCGCAGCCTTTATGCGGCGGAAAGCAGCCTGATCGTCCTGCGTCAGCAGCGGCTGTCCAATCTGGTCACGCTGTATAAGGCGCTGGGCGGCGGATTGTCGGACCGCGCGCCGGCCTGATCTTCCTGAACGACTACGGTCGTGTGAGAGACGGTATTTCGGCAGTGCAACAAATCTTTCATCAAGGGGGCGGGCCTGTGCAGACGGGCCCGCCCTTTCTCTATTCCGGCCTGCCCCTCCGCTATCGAGTCGATGCCGGCCCCGACGGCAAGGTCATAGGTCCGCCTCCCCGGACTACCCCGGAAGTCCTTGCTATCTGCCATTTTCGGCATCTGACCCCTGCGCAAAGGCATAGGGTCCCTCGTCTAAAGACTGTGCTTTTCCGGCATCAGATATGATAATCTCCATGTCAGTAAGTTGTTTTTGTTGGTCTGCGCTTCCAACGCAGACCTTCCCTACGGTAATGTCTTTCCGATAGATCGGGGCCTATGGTAAACCTGCCACGGCTTCGGCACTGCGGTACGAAGGGGCGGACCGCGGGATAACCTCAATAAGGAGTGCCTGTTTCGATATCGAAGTTCCGCATTCCGTCGATGTCGACGGACCTATGGCGGGGGCTCCGGTGTTGTTGACAGTCAAACTCTCAAACCCGCGCCTGAAGGGTGGCAAAATTGGAATATCCTCTGGCCCTTATCCTGCAGATCGCCCTATCTGCCCTCATCTGCTTCGCGGCCAAGCCCATTGGCAATGCCCTGGGCATCATGGACAAGCCTGACAGCCTGCGGAAGCTGCATCGTGGTGCGGTGCCGCTGGTGGGTGGTCTGGCCATCCTGCTGCCCGCGACGCTGATCGGTGGCGGCATTTCCTATAATGACGGTGTCGGCCTGCATTGGGTGATTGTGCCCGTCATGGTCGTGCTGTTCGTCATGGGCATGGTGGACGATCGTCAGCACCTGCCGCCTGTCGTGCGCCTGTCGGTTTCGCTGGTGATGTTCTCCTTCGCCATCATCCTGGCGCCGCATCTGGCCCTGACCTCCCTGAATTTTGGCGGTGGCGTCAGCGTCGATGTCCCGCCCTTCATGGGCGCGATGCTGACCATCGTCAGCCTTGTCGGCTTCCAGTACGCGTTCAACATGAGCGACGGTGCCAATGGCGTTGCCTCGGGCATGGCCATGATCTGGGCGCTGTTCTTCGCACTGGCCGGCACCGGCACCCTGTCCATGCTGGCCCTGCTGATCGTGGCGGGCGGGGCGGTGTTCCTGGCCTTCAACATGCGTGGCCGCATCTTTCTGGGTGACAGCGGCGCCTATGGCATCTCCGCTGTCATGGGCCTGCTGGGTCTGGCCATCACGGGCCATGCCGACAGCACCCTGACCAACATGCAGCTGATGGGCCTGTTCCTGCTGCCGGTGGTCGATTGCCTGCGCCTGATCGTCAGCCGCCTGCGCGCCGGTCGTGCCCCCTTCTCCCCGGACCGGGAGCATCTGCATCATTACCTGCTGCGCTGGCTGGTTTCGCCCACCCGCACGGCACTGGCCTACTGGTCCATGGTGGCCCTGCCGAATGCGGCGGGCGTCCTGGTCGGCGGGGTTTCCGGGTTTGCCGTGACCGTCGCGCTGACGCTGCTGATGTACCGCTTTGCCATCGCCCGCACGGCTGCTGTTCCGGCACCCGCTGCTGTTGTCGGTGGCGAGGCGCGCTGAAGATTTCCATCCGCCGGGCTCCTCCCGAAGCGGTTTTACTGACAAGCGGTCGGGGATATTCCCGGCCGTTTTTCTTTTCGCGGCGCATTCAGCTTGGGTTCAGCGCGCCCCTGTCAGGATCGGTTCCATCATCGATCCAACAGGAAGGAACCCATCATGCCTTACCCCCGTCTCCTGGCCGGCCTGCTTCTGACCGGTTCGCTGGCCGCCGGTGCCTATGCCTATGCGCAAGGGGCCGGGACCGGTGCCGCGCCTATGCCTGGGCCGTCCATGGCAGCGGATACGCTGTCCATGCCGGCTTTGCTGGACAAGCTGTCGGCCCAGGGCTACCGCGATGCCCGCTCGGTTGAGCGGAAAAGCGACAAGCTGGTGGAGGTGAAGGCCACCGGTCCCGACGGCCAGCGCCAGGAGCTTTATGTCGATGCCCGCACGGGTGAGATCCTGAAGGTGGAGCGCGACTGATGGCTGACATGACACTCCCGGCGGGGCAGGTGACGCCTGTTCCGCCTTCTCCCGGTACCGTCCGGGTCTGGGACCCACTGCTGCGGCTGATCCATTGGGGCATCGCCGCCGCCTTTCTGACGGCTTGGCTGTCAGCGGAAGAGGTGATGGCGGTGCATGAGGCGGCGGGCCTCACCATCATCGCCCTGGTGGGCCTGCGCGCGCTCTGGGGCCTGATCGGCAGCAGCCATGCCCGGTTCAGGGACTTTGCCCCGTCGGGCGCCGGGCTTCTGGCTTATATGCGTGCCCTGGTGCAGCGTCGGGCCGACCGGCATCTGGGCCATAATCCCGCCGGCGGGGCCATGGCCCTGACGCTGTGGTTCGCCCTGCTGGGCACGGCGGCGCTGGGCCTGCTGACCCGCTATCCCGTGCCGAGCCTGCGTCCCTACGGCCATTTTCTGGAAGAAGCGCATGAGGTGCTGGCCAATGGTACCCTGGTCCTGGTGGGCCTGCATCTGGCCGGCGTGCTGGTCAGCAGCCTGCTGCACCGGGAAAACCTGCCGCTATCCATGCTGACGGGCCGCAAACGGGCGGAATAGCCCGTCATTGCCCAAACAAAAACCCCGGCGCCTTGCGGTGCCGGGGTTTTGTCTTTTCAGGCTTTCGGGATCAGGCCTTGGCGGCCTCACCCTCGCCACCTTCGTTGCCGGGTGGGTCCTCGGCATCCATGGTCTTACGCAGCCGGTTCTCGCCCAGATAGAGCAGGATCGGGGCCGCGATGAAGATGGAGGAGGAGGTCGCCAGCAGGATACCGAACAGCAGGGCCCAGGCGAATTCACGCAGAGCCTCGCCGCCATAAAGGGCCAGCGGCACGATGGACAGGAACACGGCAATGTTCGTGTTGATGGTGCGGGTCATGGTCTCGTTGATGGAGCGGTCGATCAGCTCGCGCAGCGGCATCTTGCGGTAAAGCCGCAGATTTTCGCGCACGCGGTCATAGACCACGACCTTGTCATTGATGGAGAAGCCCATGATGGTCAGCATCGCCGCCACCGCCGTCAGGTTGAACTGCAACCCGGTCAGCGCGTAGAAGCCGATGGTCTTGGTGACGTCCAGCATCATGGTCACCACCGCACCCACGCCGAACTGCCATTCGAAGCGGAAGGTGATGTAGAGAAGCATGAAGAAGGCGGCCAGACCGAGCGCCAGCATGCCGTCGCTAAACAGCTCCGCCGATACCGACGCACCCACCGCTTCGACGCGGCGAACCTCCGAACCGGGGAAATTCTGTTCCAGGGCGGCGGTCACGGCCTTGACGGCGGCCTGCTGGTTGCTCTCCGCCCCTTCCTGCCGCTCCATGCGCAGGATCACGTCACGGTCGGTGCCGAAGGCCTGCAGGGCCACGGGGCCGACATTCACATGCTCCATCACCTCGCGCATCTTCGGGAAGTCGGTCTGCTCCGCTGTCCGCACCTCCATCACGATGCCGCCGGCAAAGTCGATGCCGTAATTCAGGCCCGGCTTGAAGAACATCAGCACCGATGCTGTGGACAGGATCACCGACACGGCCAGACCGACATGGCGGCCATTCATGAAGTTGATCTTCATGCCGGCAGTCTTCAGCTTGATGGGGCCGAAGACGGGCAGTTCCTTGGAACGGGTGCGCTTGTACCAGATGGCGGTCAGCAGGCGGGCCACGACCGTGGCCGTGAACATCGAGGTGATGATGCCCAGCGAGGTGGTGACGGCAAAGCCCTTCACCGAACCCGTGCCGACCACATAGAGCAGGACCATCTTGATCAGGGTGGTCAGGTTGCTGTCCATGATGGTGCCACGGGCCTTGATATAGCCCGTTTCCAGCGCGGACAGGGCCGTCTTGCCCTTGCGCAGCTCCTCGCGGATACGCTCATTGATCAGGATGTTGGCGTCCACCGACATGCCGAGCGTCAGCACCACACCCGCAATGCCGGGCAGGGTCAGGGTCGCTTCCAGCATGGCCAGGCACGACAGCGTCAGGAACAGGTTGAAGACCAGGGCGGCATTGGCGATCAGGCCAAAGAAGCCATAAGTCAGCCACATATAGGCAAAGACCAGGACAACGCCGACCAGACAGGAGATCACACCGGCCTTGATGCTGTCGGCACCCAGCTCAGGCCCGATGGACCGTTCTTCCACCACCGTCAGCGGGGCGGGAAGGGCACCGGCGCGCAGCAGAACGGCCAGTTCGGTGGCTGTCTGGGCCGTGAAATTGCCGCTGATCTGGCCGCGTCCGCCCAGGATCGGCTCATTGATAACCGGGGCGGAAATGACACGACCGTCCAGCACGATGGCAAAGGGCCGACCGACATTGGCCTTGGTGATGTCGGCAAAGCGGCGGGCGCCGATGCTGTCAAAGCTGAAGGACACGACCCAGCGGCCCGATTGCGGGTCGGCGCTGGGCTGGGCATCGGTCAGGGTGGCGCCATCCACCTCGACACGCTTGCGCACCAGGACCTGACCGCCACCGGCACCCCGGTCGCTGTTCTGCAGCCATTCAAAGCCCGGCGGGGCCGATGAACCCGGCGCCACCGTCGCGTCACCCACCAGATGGAAGGTCATCTTGGCGGTCTGACCCAGCAGGCGCTTGATACGGCCCGGATCGGTCACGCCCGGCAACTGCACCAGCACGCGGCTCGCACCCTGGCGGGCCACGATGGGCTCGTTCACGCCCGTCTCGTCGATACGGCGGCGCACGATCTCCAGCGACTGATCCACGGCCTTGCTAACGCGGTTGGTCAGGGCCTGCTGACCGAAATCCAGGCGCAGTCGCCCGGCCTCCGGTACCAGGGTGAAATCGGCGATCTCACCGGGCAGGGAGGCCTGGGTCAGGGGGCGCAGGGCGTCGGTGACGCTGGCGGCATCGCCGGGATCGGCCAGCCGCACGACCAGACCGTTACCTTCCACCCCGACCCCGGCAACGCGCAGGTTGGCGGTGCGCAGCAGGCCGCGCACCTCATCCACGGCATTTTCCAGCCGCTCGCGCTTTACCGCATCGGCATCGACCTCCAGCAGCAGGTAGGAACCGCCCTGCAGGTCAAGGCCCAGGTTGAAATGGCGCATGGGCAGCCAGGTGGGCATGTTGTGCGGGCCGACCAGACTGGGGATGGCCAGCGCACTGCCCAGGAAGCAGATCACCAGAATGGCGATGGTCTGCAGACGGGAGAATTTAAGCATGGGATTTATCCGATCATCGGCGGCGGCCCATCGACCGCGCCCTGGTGATCACGGGAATTGGTGAAAAGGCTGGTCAGTGGCCCGCCGGCGGCCCACGCGGCTGGCAGGGCGCGTTGACTGCCTTGCGGGGCAGGGGGGCGGACACGCCCTTTTCCGCCGGCGTGCCGGTCAGGATAAAGGCCGGAAGCCCATTGCCGCCCGGTAGAGCGGCCAGCCCGGCACCGCCGCCGGTCAGGGCCTTGCCATCGATGCGCAGGGCAACCTGGATCAGGGCCGGCTGCGCCGGCGTGGTCAGGCGCTGGTCACATGTCCCCGAAACCGGGCATTCGTCGGCAATGCGCCCGATCCCGACGCGCGCCACCGCATCGCCGCCGCCCATGGCGCCGGCCAGCAGCACAAAGGCCGCCAGCAGCAGTAAACGCCATCGGGAGAGGGAAAGACGCAACGGGGCCACCATCCAGTTCATGAAGCATGGAGCAATACGCCGCTGCCCCGCCGCTGGCAAGCGGGATGCCGGATTTCCCGCCCGAACAGGCCCGGCCCGCCGCCCCAAATTCTGAAACTGGTTTGCGACAGACAGGTCGGAAAAATCCGCCGCCCTGGCAATTAATCCTGTTGCCTTCTGTCATGACACCGGTTACCTAATGAAAGCGCGACCATCCCGGTTTTTCGCGCCCCTAAGGTGTTTTCGATGTCCAAGCCTTTGGCCCTGCATGATGACCGCCTGTTCCCCGCTGAGCCCGGCACGCGCGCCATTGCGCGGCGGCTGTATCAGCTGGTGAAGGATTTGCCGATCATCAGCCCGCACGGGCATACGGACCCGTCCTGGTTCGCAGGCAATGCCAATTTCGGCAACCCGACGGAATTGCTGCTGGCGCCCGACCATTATGTCTACCGTATGCTCTATAGCCAGGGCATCGCCATGGGCGATGTGGGCGTGGGCGACCGGTCCGGCCCGTCCAAGGCTGACCCGCGCGCGGCATGGCACCTGTTTGCCGCCAATTTTCACCTGTTCCGCGCCACGCCCAGCTGGCTGTGGCTGAATTTCGTGTTCACCAAGGTGTTCGGCATCGATGTCGCTCTGTCGGCTGACACCGCTGACCATTACTATGACACCATCGATGAAGCGTTGAAGACGGAGGCGTTCCGCCCCCGCGCCCTGTTCGAACGGTTCAATATCGAACTGATCGCCACGACAGAGGGGCCGACCGACACGCTGGACCATCATCACAAGGTGCTGGAAAGCGGCTGGAAGGGCGGGCGGGTCATTTCCGCTTATCGCCCCGACGCGGTGATCGATCCCGAACATGAACAATTCCCGACCGCCATGCGCGCCTTTGCCGAGGTGACGGGCGAGGATGTCTATAGCTGGAAGGGTTATCTGAACGCGCATCGCAAGCGCCGTCAGGATTTCATGAAGGTCGGCACGACCAGCAGCGACCATGGCCATATCACGGCCAATACCGCCAACCTGTCGCCCGCCGACGCTGAAAAGCTGTTCCAGAAGGTGTTGAAGGGCGATGTCACGGCGGCGGATGCGGAGACGTTCCGGGGCCAGATGCTGACCGAAATGGCGGGCATGAGCATTGAGGATGGTCTGGTCATGCAGATCCATCCCGGCGCCTTCCGCAACCATAATGGCCAGGTGTTCGAACGGTTCGGGCGTGACAAGGGCGCCGACGTTCCGTCGCGCACCGATTATATCCGCGCGCTGAAGCCGCTGCTGGACCGGTATGGCAATGACACGCGCCTGTCGATCATCCTGTTCACCCTGGATGAAACGACCTATGCGCGTGAACTGGCGCCGCTGGCCGGCCATTACCCCACGTTGAAGCTGGGTCCCGCCTGGTGGTTCCATGACAGCCCGGAAGGCATGATGCGCTTCCGTGAGCAGGTGACGGAGACGGCGGGCTTCTACAATACCGTTGGCTTCAACGACGATACCCGCGCCTTCCTGTCCATCCCGGCCCGCCATGATGTGGCCCGCCGCGTGGATTGCGCCTTCCTGGCGCGCATGGTGGCCGAACATCGCCTGGATGAGGATGACGCAGCCCTGGTTGCTGTCGATTTGTCATACAACTTGCCCAAGAAAGCCTATAAACTGTGATCGGCGCATTCGAGGCCAGCAGAATCGGCGTTCGAGGCTGATACGTAAAAATCGGGGAGTTCCAATATGTTCGCTAAGACCTATCACGCCACCCACCCGGTCATGATGCAGGGTGCCAGCAATGACGATCTGCGCAATCGTTATCTGATGACCGGCCTGTTCGTGGCCGATCAGGTGGTGCTGAACTATAGCCACAATGAGCGTTTTGTCGTCGGTGGCGCCACGCCGGTGGCCGGCAGCGTTGTGCTGCCGCACCAGACCGAGCCGGCATCCGCCGCCGGTCACCCGTTCCTGGAACGGCGCGAGCTGGGCATCGTCAATATCGGCGGTGCGGGTTCGGTGACCGTGGACGGCACCGTCTATGAGCTGGGCAACAAGGACGGCCTGTATGTCGGCATGGGCGCGAAGGATGTCAGCTT
The DNA here is from genome assembly GCF_057809555.1 of Niveispirillum sp. FG156. Taxonomy (NCBI): domain Bacteria; kingdom Pseudomonadati; phylum Pseudomonadota; class Alphaproteobacteria; order Rhodospirillales; family Azospirillaceae; genus Niveispirillum; species Niveispirillum sp. FG156. The sequence goes on from NZ_JBMDKE010000032.1 coordinate 76,273, forward strand.
CGCCTCCGCCGATGCCGCTGCTCCTGCCAAGTTCTATCTCGTCTCCACCCCCGCCCATGCCAGCTTCCCCAACAAGAAGATCGGCCTGAAGGATGCGGTCGCGCTGGAGCGCGGGGCGCTGGAAACCAGCAATGAGCGCACGATCTATCAGTATATCGTGCCGGCGACGTGCCAGTCGGCGCAGCTGCTGCTGGGGCTGACCATGCTGAAGCCCGGTTCGGTGTGGAACACCATGCCGCCGCACCTGCATGACCGCCGCTCGGAAGTGTATCTGTATTGTGATATCCCCGGTGACAACCGCGTCTTCCACTTCATGGGCGAGCCGGAAGCAGCCCGTCACATCGTGGTGGCCGATGGCGAGGCCGTGATGTCCCCGCCCTGGTCCATCCATATGGGCAGCGGCACCGCCAACTACTCCTTTATCTGGGCCATGGGCGGCGAGAATCTCGACTACACCGACATGAAGGTGATCGATATCTGCCAGCTGCGCTGAGGGACGACGCCGCTTTCTTCCGTTTCTTCTGTCATCCCCGCGAAAGCGGGGACCCAGCATAAGCGGCGTCTGCCGCGATATGAGAAAGTCTTATCGGCGCTATCGCGCCTTGACGCTGGGCCCCCGCTTTCGCGGGGGTGACGGAAAAATGGATGGAATGCTTCTATCCAAGATAATGCCGAACGGCCAAGAGGAACCCCATCATGAGCAATCCCTTCGACCTTTCCGGCAAAGTGGCGCTGGTAACCGGTGCCAATACCGGCATTGGGCAGGGCATCGCGGTGGCGCTGGCCCAGGCCGGGGCCAGCATCGTGGCCGTGGGCCGGTCGACCCCGACCGATACGCAGGCCGCCGTTGAGGCCGCTGGCGGGAAGTTCGCCTTCGTTTCCGCCGATCTGGGCACCGGTGCGCCGGTGGCCGAGATCGTGGAGAAGGTGGCCGCCGCCTTTGGCCGCATCGACATCCTGGTCAATAATGCCGGCACCATCCGCCGCGCCGATGCGCTGGAATTCTCGGAAACCGACTGGGACGATGTCCTGGACGTCAATCTGAAGACGCCGTTCTTCCTGGCCCAGGCGGTCGCGAAGAAGTTCATTGCGCAAGGGTCCGGCGGCAAGATCATCAATATCGCCAGCATGCTGTCCTTCCAGGGCGGCATCCGCGTCGTGTCCTACACGGCATCGAAGAGCGGGATTGCTGGCGTGACCAAGCTGCTGGCCAATGAATGGGCGGCCAAGGGCATCAATGTGAATGCCATTGCACCCGGCTATTTCGCCACCAACAATACCGAGGCGCTGCGCGCTGACGAGAACCGTAACCGCGATATCCTGGCCCGCATCCCGGCCGCGCGTTGGGGTTCGCCGTCGGATCTGGGCGGGGCCGCTGTTTTTCTGGCTTCTGCTGCTGCCGATTATGTCCATGGCATCACCCTGCCCGTGGATGGCGGCTGGCTGGCCCGGTAAGTTTTAACTCCCAGCGGCGGGCTTCCTGCCGCAACCTGACAAACCCCCACCCACCCCATGGGCGGGGGTTTCTTTTTTTGTTCCCTCAGACGCCGGGCGGGCGCGTCCGCGCCCTTGGCTTACGCGGCACGCGCCGCGCGGCGGCAGTCGCCGCCGTACCTAGAGCGTGATGAGATTAGGTTTGTTTGTACCCTGCATTTGTAAGATAATTTGAG